>JAAYJG010000551.1 GCA_012523055.1 Ruminiclostridium sp.
AAATAGAATATTGCTTTGAATGGAGGTGCAACAATGATTAGAACATATCAGCCGAAAAAAAGGCAAAGAAAAGTTGAACATGGCTTCCGTAAAAGAATGAAAACCAGCAACGGCAGGAAGGTTTTAAGAAGAAGAAGAATTAAGGGAAGAAAAAAATTAACTGCATAAGACCGCTGAGATGTGGTCTTTTTTTCTTCGCCGAATACAAGGGCGAATATTTGACAGAACCTTTGAACAGGACAGCTGCAGATATTCGTCCGATCTGCTTGTTGTAAACCTTCATGAAACATACAAAAACTGAGGGTTTGGGCTGATTATCGGCAATGCGGTATTAAAACTGCAATACGATGGAAATAATGATTCTGAAACATTGGAATTGTGGAACCGGAAGTTTGAAATGAGTAAAATTGTTAAAATTAAAACAAACCGGGATTTTCAGAGGATATACCGGAAAGGCCGATACCAGGTATCGAGGGGTTTGGTGATATATATGCAGCCAAACCCCCTGAAGATCAACAGAATTGGGATTACCGCAAGCAAAAAATACGGAAAGAGCGTTCAGCGAAACAGGATAAGAAGGCTTATACGGGAAAGCTATCATACCTTAATGGATCATATAAAGCCGGGTTTTGATTTTATCATTGTTGCCAGAAGGACGGATGAAACCGATCCAGACTATCATCAGGTATTAAAGGAAATGCGGTTTTTACTCAGGAAGTTGAATGTTTTCACGGATAAAATGAACGAGCTGACTGTTCAATAATAAACTTGTATATTTGATCCTTCAAACAAAAGGAACAGGAAGTCATGATAAAAAAGATACTATTATGGCTGATACGTGCATATCAGAGGGTTTTATCACCCCTCAAGGGAACGGGAAGCTGCAGGTTCTATCCTACATGCTCTGCATATGCTTATGATGCCATAGAAATATACGGGCCGCTGAAGGGAACCTTTCTTGCGATCAAAAGGGTATTCAAGTGCCATCCCTTTCATCCTGGAGGTTATGATCCTGTAAAGCGGGAAGGAGAATAAAAATGTTTGAAATCATCGCCAAACCACTTGGTATGCTGCTCAGTTTCATTTACAACACGATTGCCTTTCGTAATTATGGCCTTTCACTTGTCTTCTTTACCATAATTGTAAAGCTTGCTTTGCTGCCCTTAACCATCAAACAAATGAAGTCAACCCAAAAGACGCAGGAAATTCAACCAGAGCTTCAGAAACTTCAACAAAGGTATAAGAATGACAAGGAAAAATTGAGTCAGGAAATGTCGAAGCTTTATCAGGAAAAGGGAGTAAGCCCTTTTGGCGGGTGTCTTCCTTTACTCATTCAGTTCCCGATTCTTATCGCTTTGTTTTCTGTTGTTCGCAAACCACTTACATACATGTTTGGTTGGACAAAAGAATTGTTGGGCAATACCATCATTAAAATAATGTCAGTGAGCCCCGGTTCTTTTCCGGCAGACAGGTTCCCATTTCTGGATCAGTTTGCAGGTGTACAGGCAAATCCAGTGGAAGTAACCGCCCTGTTTGAGAAAAATGTTTACTTTGAAACTTACATCATCGAAGCGATCAACAAGATTCCCAACCTTGTGCAGGAAGGCACCGAGATGATCAGCATGACATTTTTAAAGATTTTTAATCTCGGTGTTGTACCCACCTATAACCTTAAACTGATCAGTGAAATGCCCGGGGTCTATATTCCAGCCCTGGTGTTGGTTTTGCTTACCGTTGGCACCACCTTTCTTTCTACAAAGTTAAGTATGGCAAAATCAATGCAGAACAATAATAATACGAATGAGCAAATGGCGCAAACCAACAAAACCATGATGTACATCGGGCCTATTATGACACTATTTATCAGCTTTCAGGCTCCTCTTGCCCTGTCTTTTTACTGGCTGATCAGCAACCTCATTCAAATCGCGCAGCAATTTTTTACCGATAAATATATGCAAAAAAAGAAGGAGGGATAAGCGTGGCACAATTCGTTGAAAAAGAAGGAAAAAATATCGAAGCCGCTATAGAAGAAGCCTTGATTGAACTGAATATCGAAATGCAAGACGCGGAAATTGAAGTGCTCGATGAAGGAAGCAAGCGTCTGTTTGGGCTGATTGGCGGAAGAAATGCAGTTGTCCGCGTGTTTAAGAAAGACAATTACGAAGAAATCGTCAGAAACTTTCTAAGACCAATCTTAAATGCCATGGGACTTGAAGAAGATATGGAAATTGTCATGGACGGAGAAACGCTGACCATAAAGCTTGCAGCGGAAAATATCGGGATCGTCATCGGACGCAGGGGTGAAACCCTCGATGCGCTGCAGTACTTATTGGGTCTTGTGGTAAACAAGAAAAGCGAAAGGTTTATCAGGGTTACACTGGATGTTGGGAATTATCGTGAAAAAAGGGAAGAAACACTGGTGAGGCTTGCGAATAGGCTTGCAGACAAGGTTTCAAAGTCCAGAAAGAATATGACCCTTGAACCGATGAATCCCTATGAGAGAAGGATCATTCACGCAACACTGCAGGATTACAAGTCGGTCGAAACCTACAGTATTGGGGATGAGCCAAACAGAAAGGTTGTCATTAAGTATAAGAAAGAAATGAAGCTGGATTAACGGAAAACAAAGTGGACGATGGGAAACCCATTGTCCATTTTTTAAAAGATTGAGTTAGCAGGAACACTTCATTTTCTATTGGTGGATGAATTGACGATGTTTTTTGAAGGTGATTCTATGGAAGGGGCAATCCATTCAGACACAATAGCAGCCATATCCACGGCGGTTGGAAACGCAGGGATTTCCATCATCCGGATCAGCGGTCCCAGGGCATTTTTTGTGGCTGCTGAAGTTTTCAGGGGAAAAACTGATTTTCTGGAATATCCTTCTCATACCATCCATTATGGAAAGATTATTGACCCGGAAAAGAATGAAATTATTGATGAAATTTTAATCTCAAAAATGAAAGCTCCGAAAACATACACTGCTGAGGATACGGTAGAGATCAATTGTCATGGAGGATATGTTACGGCTTCAAGAATTCTCGAGCTGCTATACCGTCATGGCGTAAGGCCTGCGGAAGCCGGAGAGTTTACAAAAAGAGCCTTTATGAACGGAAGGCTGGATCTGGCTCAGGCTG
>JAAYJG010000552.1 GCA_012523055.1 Ruminiclostridium sp.
AAATCTCAAAACACTTTCTATTCATACAACACTGTAGAAATAATGTGGATTAATCTTTTTTTGGTGTTCTTGACGGTCAATTTTAATGTGTTACTCTGATTATGGCAAAAGCAAATTCCTATCATATTCCATCAGCAGTTTTGCTCAAGCAAAACCATTACGCCACAATGAAACAACACTTCGTCACAGCAACGGATGTCATTCCTTGATACGTTTCATCAAAGGAAAATGGTATCCAACAACTTCTGTGTTTCCGGAGCAGGTTTATGTATCATGTGATTCCAGGCGTTCGACAATCCGTATACATGCATTCATTGAAACAAATTTGTAATATATTTTATCACTCTCATTCTTGAATGTCCATACCGGATTGGAACAGCTCACGGCAAAATCACGAATCTCAGGTTTCTTCCCACTCGCTTTTGGATGCAATTTCCAAAGGGCCCTGGTGGCATATGATATTGCCAGATTGGAATAACCGTTATATTGGGAGTAATTTACATATTATGATATCAAATTTTCACCATTCATATTTGCTTATAAAGATACGCCACTTACGGCTTACGATGAAGCAGACGGCCATGGCCAGGAATGCTCCTATTACCCATACACGGATAGTTGCATTCCAGCCATATGCTGTTGACAGTGCTCCGATTCCATACGTGGAGAGCGCAGTGCCAGCATAAACACAGGAGTTGATGATTCCATATATACTGGAGGCTCTACCCGTCCTGGCAAACCTTGCAGGTAAAGCAGCCGTCAGGATCGTATTCACTGCCATCATGGAGGTAGTACACAGGGTAAACATGGCAAGGGCCACAAGCATATGGTTTTGCACCCATAAAAGCAGTACCAGCAATGCAGAACCGCATGCACCGAAGAAAACTGCCGATCCGAATGCTTCATCCTTCCGGAGCAGTCTGTCCACCATGGATGCAAGAGCCACGCCAAAGAGATTGCACACCGGAATCACTATCGTACTCAGGATGGAAACCATGGAACTGGTATCGTAATTTTCCTGTAAAAAGGTGGGAACCCAGGTTGCTACTCCATCCTTCAGCGCTCCCTGCACAAACAGGGCAGGAAGCAGACCGAACAGACCGGAAGCCACCAGAAGATGTTTCCAGGAGTATGGCCTGGCCTCTGTTCTCTGCTTTGGCTCTTCCTGCATTTCTGCCTGGTCTGTATTCGCTTCTTCCACCCCGGGTTCCCCGCTCCTTATCTTTTTGACATACCGCTCCATGAATCCCATGCTGATATACCATGCTGCTCCCATGGCAAAAAGGCAGACGGCAGGCACATAAAAGGCCCATCTCCATTGAAACGCATTGATAAGCGTTGCACTCAGTATATACGAAATCACCGTACCAAGCGGAACGGAATAATTCAGATGAAGACATCTCTTCGTTCTTTCTTCCTCCGGCATATATTCACAAAGCGTACGGAGCAAAGGCGACCAGATAAATGCCTGTGCGATTCCATTCACACACCATACGGCTGCCATCAGCTCCGGTGTAGGCATTCTTCCCATCAATACATTCGATACGCCGGACACCGTAAGGGCTCCCAATACAAGCCATTTCGCGGGCAAAATGTCTCCAAGAAATCCGCTGAACAGCTGACTTAACCCATAGGAGAAGAAAAACATGGTGCCAATCATGCCTGCTTTTCCCTTATCAAAGCCTTCCACGCGGATGATTTCCACCAAAGAAACAGAGTAGCTCAATCTTCCAAGATAGGTAACAAAATAAACGCTGAAGCATAATAAGAACAGCTGTCGTATTTTTCGCTGATCTGTAATCCTGCCCGTATAGATATGCTTTGTACTTACATTCATCTTACTGCTCCCTGTCAGGCTGTAATGCAACGAGTGCCTGTGCTGACTTTGATAAATAACCTGCCTGAATGTTCCTTCTCCGCCATCACAAAAAGGGTAACATGATTTCTCTTACATACCGCAGGTAATGTGGCTGTGGGCGTGATTATACCCAGTCCCCATGAAATGCTGCATTCTCCAGTGATAACTATGTGCAAATCTCTTCTTTGTGTACTCACTTTCCTCTGCTTTGGCATCACCCCAAATACGAACCTTTCCTTCATCATGGTAGAAGACCATCAGCTGTTCACCCGGCCGCCGCATAATTTTACCGCTCCTGACCACACCATCACCGCCGGCAAAATAGTGTAAATGCCCTTTGCTGTCTACAATATATCCCTTCATATCTCCACTGGCTCCGTAGAACTCATGATAACCGTCTCCATCAAAGTCAATTGGCATAACATCATGCCCTGTAAAAGGAAGGGGTGACTCTATCGGTTCGCCTGTTACGGCATCAAAATAGAAATCCTCCGGATCGGTATCCGCAATGGCGTTGTTAATGACACGGCGGGTAATTCGCATCGCCATCGCTACTTTCCTGTAATTCGAACCGATATTGGCAATCCAACCATTATGCATATGGCCAGTACTGTCTATTGCCGTCCATTCTCTTTCGCCCCGTTCATTATAAGTAACGACTCTCGGCTCTCCTTCCCGCTCATCATCTTCACGGCAGGTATAGATGTATTTTTTTCCGGTTCTGATATCCTCAAAAGGAACGACAATATCGGAATGTCCCAGATATTTCCCCTTATCTCCACAGAATACTTCATGTCCGTCATCCAGGCTGATCAGGCGTTCACCCCAGAAC
>JAAYJG010000553.1 GCA_012523055.1 Ruminiclostridium sp.
ATCCAGAAGGTCTTCAAACAAAAGCGCCAGTTTTCTGTTTTCTGAAATTTGTGCAATAATCAGGTTGGTAATTGTGCTGCCGACAACAAAGTCGTTGACGTTTGCAGCCTGAGCCAGTTTCTGATTGCTAACCGAACACATTTCACTGGTGATATTGAATACCCGGTTCTGCTTCTGTGAAATATCCCTTAACTGCAGTAACAGCAGTAACGTTTTTGCATCGGACTTATCGAAGTCATCATCCAAATCACTCAACAGGAGAAAGTCTTCGGTTGAATCGTTAATCAACGCTTCCAGCTCATTTCGATGATAGATGTCACATTCTCTTTGTACAACTTCAATATTGTTGTAATGAGCTATTTCCGAAGGTTCAGGCAGGTCGGTATTCGCGACAATGACTATGGTACCCTGATCTGCATAATTGTCAAGCTCCCTTAGAATATCAGGCAGAAAACGATTGTATCCCAGAACAATGAGTGGCTTCCTGTCCTGATTTCCTGCGCGATCAGAGGCGGCTTTAACTGATAAGTCAAACCTTGGGGGCTGTGCCATGGGTTTGGAAGTATCATCATCCTCAGCCAGGTGTATTACCTTGTCATTCGGTTGAAGCAGTGTGTCCATTGGGGGATTCATCATGACCCTTCCATCCTTCTCCAAACCAATTATGGTGGAGTTCTCAAATAAATTCAGGATGTCTCCGAAAGCCTTCCCGCCTAACTCTGGAAAGTTTTCAAAGTAGAATTCGTCTCCGCCGAAGTCAAAAAACTCCGTCAAAACAATCGACAAGCCTGGCTGTCTGCAGGTATGTGCCATAATTCTGGATAACGCGTCTTCAAAAAAGAGGACTTCCGCCTTTCCCTCGCCGGCCATTCTGGCAGCATCAAGGTTTGTTTTGCTTCGAACCATCGTGGTGATATGAAGGTCATTGTCAAAGGCATTTTTCGATTTCAAGTAGTTTACTGCTGCAAGAATGACCTTAATGACAGTAAAATCGTCTTCCTGATTGATGATAATCGATTTGCAGGTTTCAAGGGAAGCTCTCTCCAGTACATAGGCTTCGGTCAGACTTCCTGATTTACAAATAATGCGGGTTGTCTTAGGAACCTCAACGCGACCCTTGATGATTTCTTCCATGAACTCTTTTTCCTGCTCACCGATGACAACAATATTATTTCTTTTTTGATTTGCGCCTGCTTCTATCAGCTCGGACAGGATCGTAAAAATGCTGTCACTAAAACCGATGATGACAGTATGACCGGTCTCAATAACCCTGGAGGTTCCTTTTCTTAAATCATTCAGCTTGGTTTCGAAGCCGGTGCTGATAATACCAATCAGGATGCTGGTGATAAAAATACCGCATAATGTAACCAGTGACATCAAAAAAACATACCAGAAGTTTGAGGTATCATCACCTGCTATGGTTCCGGCGTCGATCACATGCATCAAACTCTGCCAGATGGAATTCCCGGCAGAGATAAATCCTTGTTGCAGACGGCACCGAAAATCCCCGCTATTACAACCACAAGCGTTTGATCAGAAGCAGTATTTGTACCAGGGCGATCGTCCCTCTGGCCATCAGGTTATCAAACTGATAGCGCACCTTGTCCCAAAAGAGCGTTTTACTTTTTTCATCTCGAGTTTCCTCCTTTTGTCGATTCGGGGGTACGTATATTTGCTTAACCCCCATCCTCTCGTCACTTTCTACTCAGTGATGATACTGATCTCCCCATTGAGGGTTTCAAACCGGACCAGCTCGGAATCATAAGAGTTATTTGCGGTATCCACCACCTCAAACATGAATGCGAAGGTTCCATCCCCAAGCTCCACTTCATAAAAAGCGGAATCTTCCTGTATCGTTACCTTCTCATCGGATACTTCCACCAGTTCGCCCTCTTCATCCGAAAGGCTCATGGCATACAGGATGGGGGAAACTTCATCTCCGGGACGAATGATAATTAAATTCTTGTCCCCCATGCTTTGCTCATCCACTTCATCACGGGCACCCAGGATCTGGAATGCTTCTTCGTTGAAATCATACACCACTCGAAGGATGCATTCCTCTCCATTGAGATAAATCGGTACTGAATAGAGATTGTAATCATCGCCTTCATAGGTGATTTCCATGTAGCACAGGCTGCCGTCCAGGGATCCCCACACTCCACGGAAGTTGTCCTCAAAAATGCCCTGTTCCCAATCCGCGGTAATGTCATTATCCCGACCCAGGAACAGCATGATATCATCTTCTTCGATATAGTAGGCCAGGTTAAAGAATACGCTCTTCACCGAGCCCAGGCTGTCGGGGTTGAGAATCAGGCGTGCATAGCTGTCCTCGGTGATCTCCACAGGCATGTCCTCTTCGAATTTATCAAGCGCTGTAACCGCTTCATAACTGACATCCTCCAAATCTTCCACTGCTTCCTCAGGCAGTTCCCCACCGATGGAATACCGTATGAAATTGGGGTATACCGGATCCGCCGCAACCTCACTGTACGAGTCCAACTCCTGCTCATCTCCGTTGTAGGAATAATATACCGACAGGCCGGAGGCATTCTGACGATATTGACCGTTGATTTTATAAACAATGGCATCATCCAGTGCTTCCAGTACTTGTGTGGCTGTTTCGGGCAGAATGTTTTTTGCTTTCCGGACTAAATCACCCAGGTCAACCATGTTGGTATATCCATCCGTGTTATTGTTTCCACCGTAATTCTCCGCCCGCTGCGCACTTCTGGCAAACTCGCCGCATACGGCAGGCGCTGCAATGGCACTGGACAGGATTTCCTTACCCATACCGTTAAAGGCTGTAAGAAGATCATCCAGTTTTTTCAGGTCGGTTACCGCCAGGGTGATTTCATCGGCAGTACCAAAGCTTTCACAGCCTGCCATGAAAGTATCACAGATAACAGTTCCCAGTTGGGCGCCATTCATCCCCGGGTTCTTACCAAGCGCAGATAGCCAGCCGTTGTAATCCCAGCCGTTTCCGGGCTCCAGCTCTTCCGACGCTACCAGATAAGAGGCATATTGTTTAAAAACATTGGCTGTATCCAGCGTGGACATCAGACAGGTATCAAAACCAACGATCTCCAGCGGGAGCTTTTGTCCCTGATAAACCGAAGAAAAGGCCTGATCCATCTCCGTCAGCGTCAGAGCATCGTAGCCATAATTCTCATCGCAGGCCGCGCCGGCAACACTTCCGCCGCCATGATCCCAGAAAAGGAACATTTTGTGATCTGCCGGATAATTTGTCTCACAGAAGGACAGGAAATCCTGCAGTGTTGCCGGATCACCCATATTAGCCTGCTCCTGCTCATCTACTAGCGTTATTTCATCGATGCTGTAGACATATCGTTGAATCACCGAAGCATCCACCATTTCATTCATCCATTCCGCCGCTCCGCCGGTTTCTATGACGACGGTGACATTCTCCGGGAGAGTTGCCTCCATCATTTCAATCAAATCATTCGTCGCGGCTCCATTTCCGCTTTCCAGATCACTGCCGCACAGATACCAATAGACCGCCCATGTATCCTCCGGATCATAGCTTTCTGCGGATGCTTCGGAAGCGTTATCTCCGGCAGGCTTGCTGTTTTCGTTTTCCAGAGTATTCACCGGAGTATCTCCCTGAGTGTCTTCATAAGCATCCACCTGGATATCCTCAGTCTCAGGATCCCCCATCGGGATAAAAACCACAAACGCGATGAGCACAACAACGACGATAGCAATGATCAACCAGAGACTTCCTTTTTTCTTCATGATTCGGTGATTCTCCCTTTTCATTATATTTTTTCCACGCACCTGAACAAGAACAATGCCCCCACCTCTCGCTTTTTGCCATCATGGATAAAATATGCTGAGAGGCGGGGGCTCCTTAGCTCATTTTCTCAATAAATCTGTTACCTGTCAATATTGCGGCAATCCTGCAGTAGATTTTGGTGTAAAACTCCGCGAGGCATATTCGGCAGGGACTTTTCTCTAAAGGGTAAAGAATTTTTTTGCATTGGTATTTCACCTGCGTCAAATCCAGATTTTATTCTCCGGATCTTTCATTTTTCCGAATGCTCTTATCACATCGAACAGGGTCAGGATTTCCGGAATCAATGTCCAACAGAAGATGAGATATAAAATCCCCTTTTTCTTTTTACCGGCATAGAAATGATGCACGCCGAAATTTCCCAGAAAAACCGCCAGAATGATATATAGAGCCTTATCCACCCTTTTTTCATTGGGATGTTTATCCTGTGTTTCCTTTATCCTCGTTTGACCGTCTACAAATACAACTTCAGACATATTGCTCCCCGCCCCTCTACAATCAGGAGAAGAAAACGACAGAAATCCGTCGTTTTCACCACCTTGCATATTATAATCCCAAAGCGTTGATCGTATCAGCCGTTTTGGTTGCCAGCTCCATGCAGTGCTTCTTGGTATCCCCAAATGCACCGGAGAGGCCGGTTAAACCACCAGTAAGCTTATCGAGTGCCATGTTCATCAGCATCTTGTCAACACCGACCGGTTGAACACTGCGCTGAACACTGTACTTACCATTCGCACCCAGAATCTGTACCTGATTGTTGTTGTCCAGCTGCGGGAATGCAATCACCCATGCAAAGCCGTTCTTTACAAGTGAAGGAACACCTGCTTCAAACTTCACGTCCTTGATTCTCTCATAGAGCTCTTCCATTGAATAGTTTCCCTTCAGGTTCAGCTTTTCCACTCTGACTCCAAAAACATCTGCCAGTCCCATAATATAATCCTCCATAAAAATAGGTTTTATGGCTTTCACACGATGGCCGGGGAAGACATGCTTCAGGTCACCCCTGTCTCCATCCTGGAACCAGTTTCCTGAAGCGTTTTCCCAACTCTTTTGGAAATTTTAGCATATGCACATACTAAATGCTAAAGCTCCGCATCGGTATGTACCTTGTATTCTGCTCCTTTTTCTTTTCTTGTTGCCATTTTTATCTCCAAACACAAATACTTCGCATGCTTTTATTCCCGCAAAAAGAGATTTTCTGATACCAAAGCCTAGCTGCCTCTAATTGCGCTTAGCCGCATCAACATACACATAACAATGGTTTCCCAGTGTCTGTATATTGACTGAAAAGCTGCCGCTGTAACCATTTGCAGAGAGCATATTCCCAATCGCCTGGGAAACATCGTTCACATCTGCGGTAAAACCTTTTCCCATCATATATACGATTGGATCTCCCGACATCAGACGCTGTGCCGCGTATGTAACAATCGTATTGATATCCTCGGTATACTGCCCAAACCAGCTATCATCCGCTTCCTTTGTATAATAAAAATACATCCCGTCGGTCTGGCTGGTTGTCTGGTAAATTGAGCTGCCTGCATCCCAGGAATGTGTATACTGCATGATATCCGCACCCACATTGAAGTACTTGTATGTAATAAAATTCACGTCGTTCAAGACAAAGGTATCATCGTTCCAGGTCAGATCCACCGCATACCATTTTGTTCCATGCTGTATCAAATTCCATACATGCTGTGTTTTATCCGTAAAGCCTGTTTGCTTCTCCACATGAAAGCCAGCCATAGTACCAAGCATATAGAACGCATCTGAGTATCCCTGGCAATTTGCCTCTCCATCCAGGAAAACGCCCAGGGCTGTACAATGACGCGGTAAATCCATTTCACTGGAGCCATTATAATATTTTCAGCTTCACAAATACGATCGTGCAGTATCAGCTCTTTATGAATGTCCGAAGGCATCTGCTCCGCTTCCTCCACGATTTGAAGAGCTATGTTGTAAACCTGCAGCTCATCACTGTTCAACCCACTGGTATCTTTGCTTAAGTAAGCATCTGCGATACGAGTCCCCGGAAAATACAGTATATCGTAGGTAAGACAGATTTCATTTCCATCGTTTGAATAGATGTTTTCGGATACATAGGGGGCGCTGGTTATCACCAGGAAATCCTTTATCGATATATCGTAGCCATTCGTTAATCGCACCGGTATGGTTGTCATCCTCGCATCCATGCACTCCTTGAAGTATTGTGCCGCCTCTTGATGGCTGCTGACTGCCTGAACAGATGACCAGTATATACCGGTATGATCTTCGCTGATTGTATCAGCTGACTCTTCCCCGTAGGATTCATCCTCATAATCATAGCCCCACCAGTAACCATCTCCATCACCCTGATCAGATGGTTCGTCGTTGTATGTCAATGGTTCCTGTTCAGGATTCTCTTCCTGAGCATCATATTGCTCTTGCTCATCATCAAGGTACACTTCATCGTCCAGGTACTCTTCACCATCATAATACGCTTCTTCACTAAAATCCTCATCCTCTTGATCGCATGCTGAAAAACTAAATACGAGCAATAAGCAACACACAACCAAAAGTAACGATGTTCTCTTTCTTTTCATGCCATCCTCCCATATCATTCAATGAGCGCTTGCGCGAATTGTTTTACCTTCATAAGTAATTATAAGGGTTTGGCTGGCAGTAACTGCGCTGCTGTCAAAGCCAGATACCATACCCGCAGTAACATTCATTGGCTGTACATTGCTGTCGGACATTGTTGCCGAAATGGTAAGGTTGGTAACATCCAAGGCCTCACCCACCTTGTAGGCAGTTTTATGGGTTGTGCTGTTTACTGCGATGGAATCAACGGTTATATTTCGATAGGTTGCTGTGATGGTTAGCACCTGATTAGGCATAATAAATCTTGCGGTGTCGGTATTCTTGTTGCCCTCGGTAAAGGTCAGGCTGTCTATGCCGCTCCACTCCATAAACTCCTTGCCAATACCCGGCGTGCCTGCTGTGATGGATACTTCTTCGCCCTCGGCATACTCGCCGCTGTCGCTTCCGTTATTGACAGTCAGCATATACTTGATGACAGGCGCATCTGTAATTGTAACAGTTGCTGTGCTTGTTACAGCACTATCGCCATTGGCTTGCGCTTTGACAGTCAGAGTTGTCGCTGTTTCATCTGCGTGTACCGCAAGAACACCGTTCAAGTCGATCATCGTGTTAGGATGTACTGCATTATATACACTCCATGTCACAGTTTCATCATAGTTACCTGTTCCGCTTACAATAGCCGTGAAGGCTTGTGTTGTACTTTTTTGCACACTTGTGGAAGAAGGTGAAACGACCACTCCGGTGATAGTGATGGGGATATCCTTATAGGTGGCTGTGACGGCGACCTGATTAGCAGGCATCACAAAGGTGGTGGTGGCGTTGTTCGCATCGGCGAAGGTCACGCCGTCTTCAGTAGTCCACTTGTCGAATGCCTTTCCTGTCGCAGGAGCATCTGCCGTGATGGTAACAGTTGTATCCCAATATACGGTTTCTGTATCAGACGTTGTGGTACCGTTCACAACTTCAATCTGGAACGGCGCATTAACCCGTATCGTAATAATTTTGCTGTCTGCGGCAGAGTAAGTTTCAGTTTCAGCCATACTGACAGTGATCTTGGCCATTCCTCCTCCGACGATAGAAACTAATCCGAATTCATCCACTGTCACAACTTTTGTATCGCTGCTGGAGTATGCCAGAATCCCGTCTGAGTTATGGGTAATGCCCGATAAAGTAAAAGCTCCATCTCCCAAAGCTTTCACGTATTCTGCAGATCCTTCGCCAACCGTGATGATACTCGCACGCTTAGCAATGGAGAAGCTCTTCGTCACTGTACCCGCATTATCGCCAATGCCCTGAACAGTTACGGTGGGTGGGTCCTCCCCGGTGCTTACCCCAACATTTGTTGCATTTGCATAAGTTAAGGTATAATCAGTATCCGGCGTAAGCGTTGTTCCATCAACGGTAACGGTGACATTTCCCGTTGCCTGTACCCCTGTATACACTGTATCAGTTACTGTTACATTGTCTGCAGTTAATTCTCTTAGCAGATAGATCGTAGCATCCTGTGATATCGTAGCTGTATTTACCTTGTTATAATGAAAGCTCTCTCCATCCGGCACCTGATACCACCAACTTCTCTCACCTGAGGTGGTTATAGGTACAGGACTACTTGGATAGGTTATGGTTTCCACTGCTCCGTCTACTCTAATCAAGCGAAATACGCCATTGGTTCCATTCGCCCTTACTGGAATCGTAGCGGGTTTTCCGCTGCCGGATACAAATCCGGGCAAAGCCCCCTGAGTCCAGCCGCTCGCGGTAGAGGCTGCTACAGGCGTACCATCGGTATTGCTGTTTAAAAGCCATGCCAACTTGCCGCTTTCGATATCCTGTATGGACACCTGTGTTCCCCCGGACGAAGCATTGCTGATCTCATCCATGTAATAACAGTTGGTGAAAGTACCGCCATTCCCTGAAAGATTCTCTCCAACAGTATCCGGCGCGAAGGTACCTGCAACATAGCAATTGACAGCATCTAATGTTCCTGCCTTCAAACCGCAGAGACCACCGACACCGCTTATCTGCTTGCCGGTGCTTTTTATTCCACCAGAAAAATAGCAGTTTTGGATAGTAACCGTTGCATTTGTTCCGATCAAACCCACGATACCACCTGCAGTTGCATCTCCTCCCGGTGTATAGTCAATTGTAATGTTACTCCAGCAGTTTGAAATTGAAACGTTTCCAGTGTATGCACTGCCTACAATGCCTCCGGATCTTTGGGAGTTTGTGGTTATGGTTCCCGTTGTACCTAAATTCTTAATCTTTGCACCGTCTCCAAGATAGCCAAACAAAGAAATGTCTATATTTTCAGAATCGGTATTCGTTACATCAAGGGTAATCGTACGCATATTTCCATCAAAGTTTCCCATAAAAAAATGATGCATATTATTTCCAATTTGAGTCCAGTTATGACTGTTTAAATTAATATCATTATCTCCCAGACGATAATAAGCCATATAATAATATGGATGTTTTATACCATTGATTTGTTTAGCTAATCCTGCCAACTGCTCCGCAGTTTCAATTATAAAGGGGTTTGCTTCAGTACCCTCTCCCTTCCATTTCACATCTGCATAAACACTCCAATTGTCTTCCGCCGCACTGGCTGTAATCACACCCGGCCATCCGTTAAAGCATACAGACACCAGCATGCACACAACCATCACCCATTGCTTTTCTCTCACTCTTTCTCATTTCAGTCCTCCATACTTTATCATCATTGTAGAAATGACGCTGTCCTGTCCTTGCGCCTGCAGGCTCTCCAAAGCAAAAGAATACCCGCGGGAATTCCCATCCACCAGATCGCTGGATTACCAAAGGCACTAATCCCTTCTCCTACTTTACCGTCGGTCTTTGTATAATAAAGAATGGGACGGTTCATGACCGGCCACTGGTACCATCTGGAAGAATAATTATGGGGTCCCTGCCAGGTGGTATGATAGTCGCGAGTTATGTTACTAGACATCTCCCACAAATAGCAATCTTCATGAAAGTTTAGCATATGCATTTTTAAAAGACCACTACTCAAAATGGTAGTTTCAGAGTGTTTTTGGAAACATTTTTCCGTTTATTCAGACAAAAAGAGACAGAAGGCATGATTTTGCCCTGTCTCTTTTATGTCCCATAGACGGCCGGAATCTCACTTAAAATACTATCTGGTTCTTCCCATTCTTTTTCGCCTGATACAAGCGGATGTCAGCGGCATGGATCAACTCGGCCGGAGTTTCCCCGGTGTACTGCTTCACTCCACCGCTAACGGTAACCCTCATACCCTCTTCAAAGGCGTAATCCGCGATAACCTGCCGAATTCGCTCCGATACCTTCGCTGCCTGCTCAAGACCGGTATCGGGAAAGAGCACCATAAATTCCTCTCCACCGTACCTTCCTGCCAAATCAGCCCCACGGATGCTTCCGTTAATGATCGCAGCAACCCGCGCCAGCACCTGGTCTCCAAATACATGACCCCTGGTGTCGTTTACCTTCTTGAAGTCATCTATGTCGAAAATAGCGATAGACATAGGGCTGCCTGTTCGCACTGCATCAGAAATGCAGGCTTTCAAATGTTCGACGAGGGTTCTGTGGTTGCTGATTTTGGTTAGCCCGTCCAGGGAGGACATCTCCTGGAGAATTTTGTTCTTTTGGGCCAGATCCATCTCCATTTCTTTCCTTTCGGTCACATCAAACACAATTCCCGCGAGAAACACGGGCTTTCAGTTTTTATCATATTGCGTGATTCTTCCCCGGTCATAATACCACCGATACTCGCCGTTCTTCGCCCGGATCCGGTATTCAACCTCATATACGCCTGCTTTTCCATACAAATGAGCCATCATGGCATCCATCGTCTTTTGATAGTCCTCTGGGTGAATTTTATCGGTAAAAAACTGGTAAGAAACCTGATCGGGGATTTCGTCCCTGTCATAACCCAGTGCAGTCACCTTTAATGGATTAAACGTTACCGTATTCGTTTTTATGTTCCAGTACCAATGCCCAAGGTTACCGCTCCAGGCGTACTCCAGCATGGTTTCCTGCTCCTTCTCCTTCAGCAGCTCAAGATTGAGCATCTCAAGCTCTTCGATGCGTTCCAGAAGCTGCTCTCTTGTGAATTTTATATAATCCATCCCCTCTTCCCCCTATTCATGAGCGTATTTTGTTGGAAACTTTATAACCGCTCCTTCAATTATTCTTTAACTTCTGTCATTAATATCAATACCACCGCCTCTATGTTCTCAATCCATAAAAACACAGGAAAACTATACCTTTTACTTTCACATACTCCTTGATGCTCCAGCACATTGCCTCTATACTCTTGCATATTGCCTGGGTGGGGATGCATTTTCCTGCGTAAGAAATTGATAACCAAAATAGAAATACAAAAAATCCCCGCAACTATGACAAAACACAAACGGTAGCCAAACAACCCAGAACCTCAAACAACTATATAATTAAGGTTTTTGTCACTGATACAACAAAACCTGCCTCGTTTTGAAGTGGGTTTCATTGAATTATTTTTGTGTTTTAAATATGAATAAAGACGCAAATATTAATACAATTTATTTCTTCTTTTTGGTCCCCACCGCGAAGGCGGGTAATAATTTAATACTTTATTTACGATTCCCACAAAATTTCACGAAGCGCATAATATCATTTATTGTGGCTGATAGATCCTGCTTGCTTCTTAGGCGAGCCTTATCATATGGAATTGCTAAACGATTAATACTAAAGATCGCTGACACACCTCTGTCATATGCTGCACTTGCATCATCTGCTATATCACCTACTACGGCAACTACTGGGACCCCTTGTTTTGATGCACGCTCTGATACTCCAATAACAACCTTTCCACGGAGGCTCTGGCCATCTATTTTGCCTTCCCCTGTAAAAACAATATCTGCATCCTTTAGAACTTCCTCAAAATGAATCAAATCCAATATGATCTGAATGCCTGACTTTAATTCTCCACCAAGAAATGCTGCAATTCCTGCGCCCGTAGCGCCTGCTGCTCCGGATCCTGGCAGATCAGAAACACAAATGCCCAGGTCTTTGTAAATTTGCTCTGAAAGTATCCTTAGATTTTGGTCCAGGAGCTTTACCATATTTTCATCTGCGCCCTTTTGGGGGCTAAATACATATGCCGCTCCATTTTCCCCAAACATCGGGTTATCAATATCGCACATAGCCGTTATTTTACAACCCTTCAACAATTCTTTTGTGTAGCTGATATCTATATGCTTAATCTTATTAAGCGAAATACCGGTAGGTATAAATTCTTCCCCATTATCATCAAAAAATCGAGTACCCAAAGCGGCTGCCATTCCCGTACCACCATCATTGGTACAGCTTCCGCCCAGCCCTATAATAATTTCTTTGCACCCGTTTAATATAGCGTGCTTTATAAGCTCGCCCACACCATAGGTAGTTGTTACAGCCGGATTTTCCCTTCCGGTTACCAAAGGCAGGCCAGCTGCCTGTGCCATTTCGATAACTGCAATATCACCTATCAGGGCATAGTCACATAGTAAACTCTCTTTATAAGGGTCACTGACTTTTACTGATATTCGCTCTCCCTTAATTGCTGCCAGAAAGCTGTCAACTGTTCCTTCCCCTCCGTCGGCGACAGGTATGGTAACAACATTACAATTAGGGTAATATTCTAGAACCTTGCTTTTTATCAGCTGACAGATCTCAATCGATGAAATGGTTCCTTTAAAAGAATCAGGAATAATTACGCACTTTTTCAATGGTATAATCCCTCCAAACATACATGATAGCCTGAAAGGCTTCAATTCAATCTTCCATAATCAAGGAAATGCTATCTCATAACCAGCTGCTGTCTTCATTATTCGATTACCATAACCGAAACCCCATCAGGGATAGCAGTCACCTTTGCTTCTTTGGAGCCTATAATCTCCTCAGCCATTTTTATGGCCTCATTCAGGCTATGAGCTGGAATCATATGCAAATCCTTAACAATCTGGTCTGACGAAGGGTCTCCTTAATTTGCAACACTAGCCCTAGTTATTTTAGCAGATTATTTGCCAAATAAAAACTAGGCACTTTTAAAAATTGAGCAATCATAAATCTTTTTAGTCTCGACTGATATGTCGGTATACGAAATATCATCTTTTTTAATTATAACGAGGCCCGATGTCCCCCACCTCTTAACGTATTTTCAGCTAAGGGCTGAAAAACGTGTGGTGGCGGGTACCGATTACCTTAATCAGGCGGCGAGCATATCTCCCGCCTCGATATAACAGTGTGTTGCGATTGCAAGCAA
>JAAYJG010000554.1 GCA_012523055.1 Ruminiclostridium sp.
AAAAGGTATTATCGCCGACCATCAAAACGCTACCCTGTCAAAGCTGAAAAGCATTCCTTCGCAATGGATTGAAAAAGCCAAAAGCTCTCTTCACATCGTCTATGGACACACCTCTCATGGAAGTCAGATCACAGACGGCATGACCGGCCTTGCAAAGTTTCTGGGCTCCTCCTGGTCTTGGAACAATGGCGGAAGCGGCGGTGCCCTCGATTTAAAAGATACCCCCGGCAGCTTTAAAACCGATCTTGGGAACAGCTCCTGGGCTTCCATCACCAGAAGCTATCTGAAATCGAACACCGACATCAATGTGGTGATGTGGTCCTGGTGCGGGCAGGTCAGTGGCGCTTCGGAATCAGCCATCAATCAGTATCTGAAGACCATGAGCCAGCTCGAGGAAGATTTTCCAAAGGTCATATTCGTTTATATGACCGGCCATACCGACGGGACGGGATCTTCGGGCAACCTGCATATTCGCAACGAGCAAATCCGAAAATACTGCAGAGACAACAATAAAGTCCTGTTTGACTTTGCTGATATTGAAAGCTATGACCCTGACGGAAACGGTTATTTGGACAAAGCCGTGAACGACGGCTGCCATTATGATTCCGACGGGAATGGCAGCACAGATAAAAACTGGGCGGAAAGCTGGCAGAACTCACACAAGCTCAACGAGGACTGGTTCCATTGCAGCTCGGCGCATAGCCAGCCTTTAACCGCAAACATGAAAGCTTATGCAGCGTGGTATATGTTCTCAAGAATTGCAGGCTGGGATGGTACAGCCGAACCCTTAGAACAGGAAACGTTGCAGCTTGCCCCCATTGGAGACAAATCCGTCTATCAGGGGTCAACGCTCAGCTTCACTGTGGATGCCATCGGTTCGGGGGGAAAAAGCCTCACATATTCCGCTTTCAGTTCACCCTATAAGCCCCTGCCGGAAGGCGCGCAATTCGATAAAGCCTCCCACACTTACAGCTGGACCCCCTCCTTTACGCAAAGCGGTAGATACACTCTTCGCTTTGCAGTAACCGATGGTGACAAGTCGGATTATCAGGACGTTTCCATTACCGTCGAGGCTGGGGACGGTATCAGTGCATTCAATCAAATTCAAGCCGAAGAATATACCGACATGTTCGGTGTACAAAATGAAAACTGCATAGAAGGCGGCAGGAATGTTGCTTGGATCCAGGATGGAGACTATATCAGCTATTACGGGATCAATTTTGGAGAAGGAGCCGAAAGCTTTTCCGCAAGGGTCGCCAGTGAAACAACCGGTGGAATCGTTGAATTAAGGTTGGACAGCATAACCGGAAAATTAATAGGCACCTGCAGCGTATCGCCCTCCGGCGGCTGGCAACAGTGGAAAACCCTTACCTGCCCCGTTTCAGAAGTAACAGGCATCCATGAGCTTTTTCTTGTTTTCCGTTCCACCGACGCAGCCAGCGATTACCTGATGAATATCAATTGGTTTCAATTCAAGGAAAAGGCAAATACCACGATATACAAAGCGACGGTTACCCTTGCAGACAGATCCGAAGTGAACGCGGAGTTGCTGAAGAAAATCGGCAACAGGCCTGTTCTGCAGGTTGTAACCCATCAAGTCCTGGAACCGTCTGGTCGGATGATTTTTGATCCGGTTGAGTGGCGTTACGATCCCACACCTGAGGAACTGAAAAAACCGGAGAACATTACAGTACGGTATATCTATGGACCGGAAGATGTCGCAGTTCCTTCAGGAAAATATAACCCTTCGACAGGCACGATCTCGTTTGTGCCAACTGTTACAGGGCGGTATGCCATTACCTTTGAACAAAAGACCTATTCGGACATTTCTGATGCTTATGCGAAAGAAGCCATAGGGATATTGGCCTCCAAAGGGCTTTACAACTGGATTGAAGGCGATATGTTCAATCCAGGCCGAAATATCACCCGGGCAGAATTCCTTTATCTTGTGATCAACGC
>JAAYJG010000555.1 GCA_012523055.1 Ruminiclostridium sp.
ATATTCTTTACGACAAGACATGACATTAAATCAATTTCTATTATAATCACATGTCCATAATTAATCAATTATCGATTTTCCGAGTTGAAAAACGACATCGGTTCATTACTATTCAGAGATAAACAGGAACCTGTCCCCGTTGTCCCTGCATAAGTTTTACCAAGGTACCTGTCCCCCATGGTAATTCCCACAGCAAGTTAAAATATAAACATTGAAATGCCTTCCACATATATGTATAATTATACAGAATGAATTAATAATCTGAGGAGGTAAAATCATGACGGGTGACAGATTACAGATGCTCATTGCGATGGGCGCATATATGATCCTGGTGATACTGATAGGATTATACTATGCAAAACGAGCCAATGAAAGCAGCAGCAATTTTTTCCTGGGTGGAAGAACGATAGGACCTTGGTTCACAGCCTTAAGTGCAGAAGCATCGGACATGAGCGGCTGGCTTTTAATGGGGCTGCCAGGTGTTGCTTACTGGTTAGGGTTAAGTGATGCGATATGGACCGCTATCGGGTTGGCTGTGGGTACATATATCAACTGGCTGCTGGTGGCAAAAAGACTTCGCAACTATTCCGCCATCTCTGGTGATTCCATCACCGTACCAGATTTTTTAAGCAATCGTTTTAAGGAAAAAAAGAAGATTATCATGATTGTTGCCGCTTTATTCATCCTGGTTTTCTTCACCGTATATGCTTCAAGTTGTTTTGTAACAGTGGGTAAGCTTTTCAGCACTTTGTTCGGTTTGAATTACCAGCTGATGATGGTTTTGGGTGCGGTTTTCGTTATTTTTTACGTTATCCTCGGAGGTTTTCTCGCAGAAAGCGCCTCCGACTTCATGCAAGCGCTGGTGATGATTTTTGCGTTGGTAACCATATTTGTGGTGGGTACGATTTCAGCTGGCGGTATTGGCAACGTCGTTAATAACATTAAGCAAATCCCCGGGTTTTTTGATTTCTTCGGAATCGCGTCTCCCAAGCTGGCAGACGGCGTTCAGATGATTAATGCGCAGAACCAGCCCATTTTTGGGGAAGCGGGAAAATATGGGTTCCTGACAATCCTTTCAACCCTGTCATGGGGTCTTGGTTATTTTGGTATGCCTCAGGTATTGCTTCGTTTTATGGCAATTAAAAACCCCTCTGAGCTTGGAAAGTCCAGAAGAATTGCAACGATTTGGTGCGTTATTTCACTTTTTGCAGCTGTTGCCATCGGTTTGATCGGCAGAAGCTTGTATCCGACAGCCTTGCTTACCAAAAGTGCATCCGAGAGCATTTTTATTGAAATGAGCACGAACTTGCTTCCTCCTTTGCTTGCCGGCATTGTCATGGCAGGCATTCTGGCTGCAACGATCAGCTCTTCGGACTCTTACCTGTTAATTGCTACTTCGTCTGTGGCTAAAAACATTTACCATGGGATTTTGAAAAAAGATGCCAGCGACAAACAGGTCATGACTATTTCAAGAATAGTGATGCTTGTGATCGCTGTTGTCGGAATCATTATCGGTCTTGATGAAAACAGCATCATCTTTGAAGTGGTTTCCTTTGCCTGGGCAGGATTTGGTGCGACTTTTGGGCCTATCATCCTGTTCTCGTTGTTCTGGAAAAGAACGACCAGAGGCGGCGCTATCGCGGGTATGGTTACCGGCGGATCGATGGTTTTCATTTGGAAATTGCTGATTAGACGCATTGGAGGGGTATTCGACATTTATGAGCTGCTGCCGGCGTTTATCATCTCCTGCATCGTTATTGTTGTTGTTTCACTTCTTTCCAGGGAACCTTCGGCAGAGATTCAGAATGAATTTGAACAGGCCAAATTGGGCTGATCAGTAACGATGATTAATCCATTTTTAAAGGGTGACGGTTTTTACCTTAAGACCGTCACCTTTTTTGTTCTCCGTCTTATCAAAATGCTTTACGGTGTTTCAACAAAATAAATAGTAATACTGGACGTGATTGAGATGACTGAAGTGGACTATTCTTCGGGGATTATCGCTCCAAAAGAGATATATCTGCGCAATGAAAGATCCGGATGTAATTGAATATACTTTCAGAAAGCTTCACTGTTAAAAAACCTGAAAAGAATCTCCCGCTCAACCGGCGGGAGATTCTTTTCAGGTCGCCCATTGCTGCATTTTGCTTAAGAAACCATCACATATACTACAGAGGAATTGAGGATATTTAAGCCTCTTTATAGTTCTTTTCGGTACTTGCTGGAATAAATTGCGATGATCAGGTAATACACTGGAACCAGCATCGCAACCAACAAACTGAACCATAAAGGTGTTGAAATAATAATGGTGATGTAAGTGACTGCAACGATAATCCATTGCATGATATCAGCTGCTTTTGCCTTGGCCTGGTTGCGAATCATGATGTTTCTCTCATCATTAAGCTCAATATTATTTTGCTTTTGAAGCTCGGGGTGTTTTTGCAAATACATTTTATTGATCATACCCGAAATATTTGAGGTAGCCCCTGCACCTATTCCTATCATGATCCCGGAGAGTTTTTTATCCTTGACAAAAAAGCCGGCAATGAAAAGGCAAAACCCTAAAATAGCCATAACAATGTTGAAGGATGATTTTCTAGTCATTGTTCTTCCTCCTCGTAAATAAAAATTTCTTCAATACTCATTCCAAAATAACGGGCAATCTTGAACGCCAGGGTAATGGAAGGATTGTACCTTCCGTTTTCCAGTGAACCAATCGTCTGCCTGGATACTTCTAAAACTGCAGCCAGTTCTTCCTGTTTGATACCACGCTGCTTGCGTAACTCTTCCAGTCTGTTTTTCATAATACCCTCACATGAAAAATAATGGAAAGTTTACTTTCCATTACTACAATATCACCTCAGTGATCAAATGTCAAGTAAACTTTCCATAAGGGACAACAGGGACAGGTTCCTTGTCCCTGTTAGCTGGGACGAAGAACCTGTCCCTGTTGTCCCCTTCCAGGAAATATCGTTGACAACCATTCCCACTTCAATGTATACTTTCTCTATAGTGATTATATTCTTTGTTGAGGATAAGGAGATCGTTATGAAAAAATTTCTGGCAATTCTTCTTGTACTGTGCTTTTTAGCCGCAACTCTGGCAGGCTGCTCACAAAAAACCGACATTGCAGCCACAACGACAATCAGAGTATCCGGTGCCTGGGCGCTATACCCGATGATGTTGGTTTGGGCGGATGAGTATATGAAAATCGCTCCCGTAGAAATAGAAGTTTCCGGCGGAGGCGCCGGCAAGGGCATGACCGACGTTCTGAGCAACCAAGTGGATATCGGCATGGTATCACGCCCGATAAAGCAGGAAGAATTGGCTCAGGGTGCTTTTTACATCGCTGCCACTAAAGACACCGTTTTGGGTGTTATCCATGAGAATAACCCCGTTTATGAGGACATTCTTGAAAAGGGCCTTTCCCGGGAAGATTTGCGAAAGATATTCACGCGAGAGACTACGCAATGGGGTCATGTGTTTGGAAAAGAGCTGGAGGATGATACGATTGTTGTTTATGGCCGCTCCGATTCCTCAGGCGCAGCCAGCGTATGGGCGGACTATTTGGGTAAATATACCGAAGCCGACCTGCAAAACCATTCCGATTCCAATGTCAGCGGCGACCAGGCCATCGCTGCCGGTGTTCAAAGCGATAAAAACGCTGTCAGCTTTACGAACCTGAATTACATCTTTAACGCCGAAACCGGCGGATATATTGAAAACCTGCGCCCGATACCCATTGATTTGAATGACAATGATCTGTTGGATGATTCAGAAAGCTTCTACTCCGACAAGAGCAGCTTCCTGAAAAACGTTGCTGCCGGTGTTTACCCTGCCCCACCAACGCGGGAGGAATTCCTGGTTGGAAACGGTGTGTTCAAAGGCCCTGTGCTGGATTTTGTGAACTGGATATTGGCCGACGGGCAGAATATCCTGGAGGAAAACGGATACATCCAGCTTACCGATGAAGAACGAAAACGCGAAGTAAATATCCTTTCCAAAGGAAGCAGAGAGTAATTTGATACAAGGTCTGTAAATAAGCAGATGGAGAGTTTTTGGTGTTTCCCGGCAGAGAGTAATATTTTCACAAGGCCTGCCAGCAAACAGGCGAAAACATTTTAGGCCCACCAACGAAAGCAGAAAGTAAAATTACCGCAAGGGTTGTAAGCAAACAGCTTCAACTTTTTATACTGGCTATCACAAGCCAGCAGCAGAATTTATGTAAGGGGTTTAAATGCGTTCTATAAACAGACAAAAGCTTGATAAAATAAGCAAAGGGGCAATGCTGATTTTCGTCATTGCCCTGTTCGCCTTTCTGATCGCCCTGCTTGTGATGCTGGTGCAGCGTTCGCAGCTGATATTGGGTAATTTCTCACTGCAGGAGCTGTTGTTCTCATCGGTATGGGATCCACAGAAGGGTGCTTATGGTTTTTTCCCTGCGATTGTCGGTACGTTTATAGTCACCTTTCTCGCCATGCTCATCGCCATCCCCCTGTCTGTGCTGTGTTCCATTTATATCTCCGAGTATGCCACGAAAAGGATGAAAACCACCTTCCAGTCTTTCATCGATGTACTGGCGGGTATCCCTTCGGTTGTTTATGGGCTTTGCGCCCTTTTGGTGCTGGTGCCTTTTGTAAGGGACACCCTGGCGCCGCTGTTTCACGTAAAGACAACAGGCATGTGCGTATTTACGGCAGCACTGGTTTTAGCGGTGATGGTCATCCCCGTCATGATATCAATATCGGTGGAATCCCTTCGGGCACTTCCGGTTGGGCTGCGAGAACAATTTCTGTCATTGGGGGCTACCAAGCTGCAACTGGTGGAAACGGTTCTGCTGCGAGCTGCCGGTCCGGGTATTGTTTCCGGGGTTATTCTGGGGTTTGGCAGGGCATTCGGAGAAACCATGGCCGTTGCGATGGTCATTGGAAACAAGAATATCCTCCCCACCTCCCTTTTGTCTCCGGGCCAGACATTACCCAGCCTGCTGATTGGAAGCTTTGGTGAAATGATGTCCGTGCCCGAACAGCAATCGGCACTCATATTCATGGCCCTTGTTCTGTTTTTAATCATTGTTTTATTCAATATTGTCTCGAACTATATCCTGAACCGGCTGAGGAAGAGGTGGAGATATGAATAAGTACCTCAAAGAGAAAATCTTCAAGGTATTGATGTTCATTGCCGTGCTGATCGTCG
>JAAYJG010000556.1 GCA_012523055.1 Ruminiclostridium sp.
ATATTCTTGGCGAGGAATTTCTAAACGCGTCGGCGATCAATGGTAAGAATTACGCCGTTCCCACCAATAAAGAAAAGGTGCATCACTGGGGATACCTGTTAAGAAAGGATCTTGTCACGAAATATAACATGGATCTGTCCAAAATTACCTCAACTGAAAGCCTGGAACCCTTTTTACAGACCATCTGGGAAAATGAACGGCAGATCACCCCCCTGGCCATTGCCACCATGGACGCCCCCTTCCAGGTTCTGGATTGGGATCGCATCAGTGACGATGATGTTCCCGGCGCGCTATACCCCGATAACGGATCCTCACGGGTCATCAACCACTTTCTTGCACCCGAAAGCATAGACCTGTACCATCTGATGCGTTCCTGGTATAACAAGGGGTACATCCACCAGGATGCCGATACCATGCAAAACCAACTGGAACTGATGCGCTCGGGTAAGTTTTTTGCCGCGTCCCAATCCCTGAAGCCCGGTAAAGATGCTGAAATCAGCGCAAATACAGGTTACGAATGGGTACAGGTGGATATTACACGTCCTGTGATGTCCAACCGGGAAGCCACCGGTGCCATGCTGGCCATTCCTGTAAAATCTGAAAACCCGGAAAGGGCTTTTCGTTTTATCGAATTGTTATATACCGATAAGGAACTGAGCAATCTTCTGAAATTCGGAATCGCAGATGTGCATTATCGTAAGGTATCAGAGAATATTATCCAACTGACCGATCGAGCCTATACGGGCTACAATCCCGGCTATACCTGGTGCTTTGGCGATCAGTTCAAGGACTATATTCTGGACACCGAGGATCCGCTGAAGTGGGACAGGTTCCTTATATATAATAACAGAGGGCTTGTTTTGGACAGCCTGGGGTTTGTCTTCGACAAGACCAATGTGGAAGCCCAGACTTCGGCCTGCAAGAATGTGGTTCAGGCCTATTACAGACAGCTGTTTACCGGCAGTGCCGATGTAGAGAAGACCGTCCGCCAGTTTGAAAAAGAACTGAAGGCAGCCGGTGTAGGTGACCTCATCGATGAAATGCAAAAGCAATATGATGCCTGGCTTGCCGCCAAAGCGGGAATAACGCCGGCCCCCTGATGTATTGGAACCAAACGGGCCTGGGCCCACGGAGCCAAGCGCAGACGCTTCCCAGGAACCTGTGGGTATGGCGGTCACCTGTGTTTCAATGAAATTGCGTGCTTAATCCGCCCGAGGGATCGGTATGTCCCTGAACTCGGTGGGCGTTACCCCGACCAGCTTCTTAAACAGCCTGGAAAAATAATGAGCGTCGGGAATGCCTACCTTCTCTGCCACTTCATAGGTCTTGTATTGGGGATCTCTCAACAGCTCCTTGGCTTTATCCATCCGGATACCGTTCAGGTAATCCACAAAGTTTCTTCCCAGCTCTTTTTTAAACATTCTTGAAACATAGCATGTGCTGACATATACGCTGTCGGCCACATCATTCAGTGTTACCTGCTCGCTGTAATGCTCCTGCAGATAGTCCACTGCTTTGCGAAGAATCAGCTTGATGCTTCTGTTATTATATTGGTTTACCTTTTCGGTGATACTCACAGACACTTCCCTTAAGAGACCATTCAGCTCGGGCAGACCCTCCGATTCCCCGATCATTCTTTGCAGGCTGGCTAAATGAAGGGCCTCCACTCTTTTGTCATTGTCAGCCTGCGCCAAAGACAGGCGGATGCTGTTGATTGAGATGATGGTGCTCCAGTAAAAGCTTTTCAGATATTCCATATCCACTCGCTCAAAGGTTTCAATGGTGGCAAAAATGTCTTCCAGCCTGCTGCAGACGATCTTTTCATTGCCTGTTTTGATGCCGTCCAGCAGCAGGTTGCGGTATTTCTCCAGTACTGAATAGTCTTCAAACTGAATAAACCCTTTTAAATCCCCATGAAATATGATCGCATTGCTTCCCAGATAAAACTTCCGCTCCAGGCCTTCCTGACATTCTCTGAGCTTATCTGCCAGCTGCATCACCCCTGTACCCTCAGAACTGACCGCTATGGTTACGGTAAAACCAAAACAGTTTGTGATCATTTCCTGAAGATAGGTACATTTTTCATTGATCATTTGCGTATACAGGGCTTCATCGGTTAAATTCTGCAGGATAAAAGCGGCTCCCCCTCCATTGAGCCCGATGCTGAACAGTTCGAAAGCGTCTGAAAAGATATCCCTGATGGTATTGATAATCCCGAATTGATATAAATGATAATCATATTGGCTGAACCGCTTCTCCTCATCAATATCAATCTCAACAACAGCCAGGATGAAGCGTTCGATGCGAATGCCCAAAAGCTCCGCTTTCTCGGTAACGCTTCCCTTGTCAGGGTTGAGCCCGTATAAAATGTCATATAAAAGCTTTTCTCTTAGCACCGGAATATTTTGCTCAAAAAGATTTTTCAGTTTATCCAGCTCTTCAGCCCTTTTTGCCAGGCAGTTCAGCTCTGTGACTGCTTTGCCCAAAACCGCTGTCAGCTCCTCGATTTTTGAAGGCTTTAGAACAAAATCGAATACGCCCAGCTTGATAGCCTCCTGTACGTAGTCAAAATCCCGATACCCGGTGAGAATGATGATTTTACAGTCTGGCACCATGTCTTTGACAGCCCGAATCATAGCAAGACCGTCGGTTCCGGGCATGCGGATATCCGTTAAAACAATGTCCGGGCGAAATTGGGCAATAAGAAGTTTCCCCTCTTCCCCGTCGGATGCCTCGGCGCATACCTCGCAATCAAACTGCTTCCAGTTGATGATGCTTCGGATGCCCTTTCGAATAATTGGCTCGTCATCGATGATCATGACCTTGAACATAATATCCCTCCGCATGCTCTCTGTTCACCGGCAAGCTGACAACCACCCGCGTGTAAAGGCCTTGCTCGCTTTCAATTTTCAACCCGTAGGAATCCCCGTAGAACAGCTTGATTCTTCTGTTTACATTTTCTATGCCTATGCTTTTCTTTTCCTGGCTTGCCAGAGTTTTAAAGTATTCATCGTTTCCCATTGAGAGATTTTTGTTCAACTCCTCCAGCCCTTCTTTGTCAATACCCGGACCCGAATCCATGACCGTGATCACCAGGGAGCCTTCCCGGATGGAGGCATCCAGCGAAATCTCGCCCTTTCCGCGCAGCCTTTCAATGCCATGAAAAACGGCATTCTCAACCAGGGGCTGAATCAACAGCCTTGGGATTTTAACCGCGGCGGCTTCCTCCTGGATTCTTGAGCTAAACTGAATTTTATCTTCAAACCTTCGTTTTAAAAGAGAAATATATTTATCTGAATACCCGAACTCCTCTTCGACGGTGACAAGCCTGTCATCCCTTCCGATACTGGCTTCCATCAGATCTGACAGATCCGTGACGGTATCACTGATCTCCGGGACATTGTTCAACCGAGCCATCCAGTTAATCGATTCCAGCGTGTTGAACAGAAAGTGAGGATTGATCTGGGACTGCAATGCCTTCAGCTGCGCATCCTTCCGGGTGATTTGCTCCCGGTAGACCCATGTGACGAGGTGGTTAATCTCCCTGGACATTTCATTAAAGGTTTTGTTTAAAAAGCCCAGCTCATCCTGCCGATCATCGTCAATTTGTACTGCCTGATTGTCTTCCTGAACCATTTTCATTCCTTTTACAAGCCGGTTAATGGGCTTTACAAAGCTCATCGCAATGCCCAGGTTTAGCATCGAAAGGAGGATCGCGGTGACGACGCATAAGAAAAGAATGTTCCTGCGCAGGGCATAGGCATCATGGAAAAGCTCGGAAGTGGGAACATAGGTGATCACCTTCCAGCCTGTATCCTGAATGGTGGTGTAGGAAATCATCGCATCCAGCGTCTGATCAATTCTCGAATCCTTCTCCCGCTCCAGGCTGCCAAAGGAAGCGATATCGGGCAGAACTCCCTCCCCTGCGTTTCTTGAAGCGATCAGCTGATGCTCTTCGGACAGGATAATGATGTTCTCCATGCTTTTTGTAAGCCCCTGATGCACCGTTTCAATAAAGTCTTTTCGTACAAGGATCACCTGAAGTCCGATCTCTTCAAAGGTGTCCTGGTGGTAAATGATGCGGCTGAGGAAAATGTTTTGTACCACACCGTCCTCACTGTCCATGTACCAACAGGCCTTACCGCCATAGGCCCTGGCTTTCTCCAGAACCTGCTGGTAGGGCAGAAGCTCACGGATGCCGCCCCGAAGGGCGTTATCATCGGAGTAGTAAAACCGTCCGTCCAGGCTGATGATAGCGACTGACTGGATTTCAGGCCTTGAGAGAATGATTTTTTTGATGGTGTTGCTGATCTCACTCTCGTTTTCATAGCTTACCAGGGGATCATCTGTATTCCTGCGCGTTAAGGCCGAATAAATTCCCTTGTCGTACAGCAGATCCTGGGAAATAATGGTCAGGTTGCTGATGTAATCGTTAAATCGAAGCTCTATCATTTGCAGGATGTCCGAGGCATAGTTCATGGAAATACGTTTGATCGTCGCTTCAGAATTGCGGTAGCTCAGAAAACCCATAAAAATCATCGGAATGATGATCTGGATATAAAAAGCGAACAAAAGCTTTCTCCGGATGGACAGATCTTTGTAAAATTTGACTACCTTCCGCCACAAAACCAATTTAATTTAACCCCGCACGCACAGCCTTATCCCATAGCTCGTCGATTTCCCACTTGCCCTCGAGCACATAGGGCATGCCGTTTGCAATCACTTCTTCCCAGGTCGTTCTATCCACAAAGCTGTCGGGAGGCCCGATAAACTGCCTTGCACCATTGATCAGCAGCTGCCCTTTTCGGGTCAGCCGGTTATAATCAATTCTGGATTCCCGGATATCCACGCTGCTGAGCATCCCGGTCTGCTGCGCAAAAACTGCGGCCGTTTCCCGGGCAGTGAGGAACCTCAAAAGCTTGACAGCTTCCTTTTGTTTCCCCGGATCATTATACGCCGCCGAGCTGATGTGGAAGCAACCGTTTCCAAGCCCGTAAATCATGGTTTTCGGCGGGGCGTTTCCATCAGGAAAGATCGGGAAATACGCAATATCCACCGATTCGTCATATCGGTCGAAATATCCGATAAACCAGGAGCCCTGGACGATCATGGCTGCCTTCTTTTCCTGGAAAAGCGCATTTCTCTCCCGGTTCATCATCGTAAAGGCGTCCTTGGGAAAGGCCCCTAAATTGTAGAGCTCCAGCATGTATTCCAGGGCTTGCCTGTAATACTTTCCAAACTCCGGATGCTCCGGGTTCTCGGCAATCTCCTTGCCGGCCAGCAAAGCAACCATGTTCTGATACAGATAAGTGCCTTCGGCAAAGGCATTATACGCAATGGGGTCGATTCCGGCGCTTCGGAAGGCGACAATGGCGTCCTTTAATTCTTCATAGTATTCAGGAACCTTTACAGAATGCTTGTCAAACAGGTCTACATTGATGAACAGGGCTTCAAAAATGGTCTCTACCGGAAGCCCGTATATCTTTCCTTCGTAGGTGGTATATTCGAGCATGCTGCTTTTGAAAAGAGCTTTCCATGCGGGGTCTTGATCCATCAGGGCTGAAAGATCGGCAACACGGCCCGCTCGGATCAGGGCTCGGATATCGGAGCCCGGCCACAGCCCGAAAATATCGGGATCATTCCCCGAAGCGAAATCCGTTTTGATCTTCGGCAGAAAATCTTCTCCAAAAAGGGACTCATTAATTACTTCAATGTTTTTGTTCACAAACATGAACTGATCCAACAACGCTTTAAGGGCTTCTGCTCTGGAATCCACACCGCCCCAGCTGGAGATGAAACGAAGGGTAACCTTTTGTTCCTGCTGCTTATCCTGCGGGACTGCGGCTGCAGGTGTGTCCGGGCTTTTGCAGGAAACCGGCCCCATGAATAATAGCCCCGCCATCATCAGGGCGACAATTTTACTCTTTTTCATGTGCTGCTCCGAATTCAGGTTTCAAAATAGGTTTCAGGTCATTCCCATTATACAGGAAACAATGTTCACTAGCAAACAGGTTATGCGATCTCCGAGGGGGTGCTCCGCGTGGTTTCTGTTTTCTTCCGGTTTTTGAGCATGAAAAAAGGGCTCGCAATATTACAGTCATTCGATGCCCTTTTTCATCAATTCTTTACATCTGCAGCTGTTCTGAATGCGTCAGGCAGATGGCTGTTTAATAGGTTTCCACAAATACTTCAAAGTAGGATTGAGGATGTACGCATGCCGGACACTTATCAGGTGCTTCCGGGCCTTCATGTATATAGCCGCAGTTTGTACATTTCCATTGAACCTTCTGATCCTTTTTGAATACCTGGTCGTTGGCAATATTCTGAGCCAGCTTTTCAAACCTGATCTCGTGCCTTTTTTCGGCCAGGGAAATCATCCTCCATGCTGCGGCGATTTCCGGGAAGCCTTCTTCGTCGGCCACCTTCGCGAAGGCAGGGTACAGATCGGACCATTCCTCATTTTCACCGCTGGCAGCGGCTTTCAGGTTGTCGAGCGTTGTGCCCTGGGCGACGGGATAATCGGCTGTAATCTGGATGGATGTGGGCAGTTCTCCCTCAAAGCCGGCAAGAAGAAATTTGTAAAACCTCTTCGCATGTTCCTTTTCATTGTCTGCCGTTTCAATAAAGATGTTTTTAATTTGCTTGTAACCTTCCTTATCGGCAACCGAAGCATAATAGGTGTAACGATTGCGGGCCTGAGACTCTCCCGCAAATGCCTTCAGCAGATTTTCTGCTGTCCTGGTACCTTTTAAAGCTTTCATTCCTAACCTCCTGTTAGTTATTTATTCAAGCAATCCGGGCAGGTTCCCTTGAAATAGACAAACCTGCCGGTTACTTCATAGCCGTTTAATTCCTTGATCGCGCATTCTCCCATCTCGATGGGGAAATCTACGATCCTGCCGCAACTGCCGCATTTAAAGTGCCCATGGTTCATTACCCGGGCATCATACCTTGTTTCATTGCTGCTGATATTGATGGGAATGACAACACCCTCCTCGACAAACAGGTTCAGTGTGTTATACACCGTCGTTCGTGAGAGGGTTGGCATTTCTTTGACAAGCTGCTCATAAATTTCCTCTGCCGTAGGATGATTTCTGTTGTCCACAAGGTATTCGAAAACCTTCAGCCGTGGATAGGATGGTTTCACACCTTTTTGGTCCAGAAGTTCCTTGATTGTATTGATATCGGACATAGCAAAGCCCTCTTTCATTCTATTCCGGGGAAGCAAACTCGTTGTAATAGTTTTATCTTTGTAATCATTACATTTATTATATGAAATATTGATTCGCTTGTCAACACCCACCTTGTGTCCCCAACCAGGGTGTGGAACCGATAGATAGTTCAGAATTAAAAATAAGCGTTTTCATAATCGTTATTATTGGGTATAAATATATTAATTTGCCAAATGTCCAGGAGGCTGACAATGAGAAAAACACTGGAACACCGCTTTAAAGGGCTTATCCTCATACTCTTTCTGTTTTTGATGCAGTTTATGCCCATTACCGGGCAGGCTCTCGAAGATGGGGCAAAAACTGTTTTAATTCTGAATTCATACCATCAGGGCTTTACGTGGACCCGTGAAGAAACTGAAGGAGCGATGGCTGTTTTACTGGAGAGTGATGACTACATCTCTGTCCATGTGGAGTATATGGATTGGAAAAACTATTCCACACAGGACAATCTGAATTTTCTCTATAATTACTACCAGTATAAGTACCAATATGAAAAAATAGATTTGGTGATCACAACCGATGACATTGCGTTTGATTTTGCATTGAAGCACAGAGATGAACTCTTCTCTGCTGCTCCAATCGTCTTTGCCGGCGTTAATCAGGAAGGAATCAACACTCTCACAAAGGGGTATACCAATTTCACGGGAATTCTGGAGCCTGTAATCCCCGATGACGCCCTTTATCTGGCCATGCTAACAAATCCCGCCCTGAAAACAATTTATCTGGTATACGATAATACTGAAAGCGCTCAATCCACCACTCGCCTTGCTGTCGAGTCCATCAGGAACATCGACGACAGCATTGAAATTGTCCACCTCAATAGCATCACCTATGCAGAAATTCTTGAAAGATTGAAGCAAGTGAAGGACAACAGCATTGTCTATATTCTTTCACAATATGTAGACAGTGAAGGAAACACAATGGAGTTTGATGAGTTTTGCGAACTGGCCAGTTCTGTCAGTCCGGTACCGGTTTTCCACCTGTATGACTTTACCGTTGGGCGTGGTTCGGTAGGAGGAAGCATGCTCAGCGGCAGGCTTCAGGGCGAAAATGCGGGCAGGGTGGCTTTGAGAATACTACGGGGTGAAAGGGCAGATGACATTCCCATTTCTCAGGACAACACCATTCGGCATTTATATGATTACAATGAATTGAAAGCTCACAACATTCCCAGAGAGAGACTTCGGCCGGACAGTGAAATTATCAATCTCCCCTTTTCTTTTCTTGAAACCTACCAGAAGGAGGTATCTGTGGCGGCGTTTCTGTTCATTCTTCTTGTTGGCTTCATTACACTGTTAATCTATTATATTCTGCATCAGAAGCGCACAGAAAAAATGCTGAAGGAAAATCACGAAGAGCTGACACAGCTTAACCAGGAGCTTACCGCAGCCGAGGAGGAACTAAAGGAGCAAAACTATAAACTGGAGCAAAGCAGAAATGAATTATCCCATCTTGCCTATCACGATTATCTGACAAGCCTGCCAAACCGCCTGTCCCTTAAAGAATACCTGGATCAAGCCCTTCTTACAGCAGGCGAATCACAATATGCGCTCTTCTTTATCGATACCGACAATTTCAAGTACATCAATGATTCTCTCGGTCATTCAACGGGTGATCAGCTTCTGATCATGATTGGAAACCGGTTAAGTGAAAACATTACATCAAATGGAACACTATTTCGTTTCGGTGGGGATGAATTCATCATTATTGTACAAGATGCTTCCGAGTTTGATTTAATGGCTCAGGCAGACAAGTTGATCAAGGCCTTTAAAGAGCCCTTCGAATTGAATTACAGCATTTTGCACATTTCGATCAGCATTGGTATAACAACATACCCTGAAGCCGGCGACAGAGTGGATGACCTGATCAGAAGCGGAGATATCGCCATGTATCATGCAAAATCACGGGGGAAGGGACAATATGTGCTGTTCACTCAAAGCATGGATTATAGCATACGGGAAAGGCTGTCCATCGAAAACAATTTGCGAACCGCGTTGGAACGAAAGGAATTTTTGTTGTATTACCAGCCCCAGATTGATATTGCCACCGGAACCATTTCCGGGTTTGAAGCCCTGCTGCGCTGGGCAAGCCCCGAACTGGGTTTTGTGATGCCCAACTCCTTCATCCCTGTCGCCGAAGAAACACAGTTGATTGTTCCCATTGGTCAATGGGTTCTGAAGGAGGCCTGTCTTTTTGCAAAGACTCTCCAGGCTTGCAGCGGCAAGAATTATCAGATATCCGTCAATGTTTCCATATTACAGCTGCTACAGGCGGATTTTGCGGATATGGTTCTTGACACGCTGAAAAGAGTTGACCTGCAGCCCGAGCTGCTTGAACTGGAGATCACTGAATCCGTGCTGATGGAATCCTATGAGTTGATTGAAGCTTCCATTCAAAAGCTCCGTATAAAAGGCATACACTTTGCTCTGGATGATTTTGGCAAAGGATATTCCTCTCTGACCTATTTAAAGAATCTGCCCATCAATACCTTGAAAATAGATAAATTATTCATGAACGAAAATGTCCCGGATATGAATGAACAGTCCATTACAGGCTCCATCATCGCAATGGGGCTGCAGCTTGGCCTTTCGGTGGTCGCCGAGGGCGTTGAATTTGCCGAGCAGCTGCATTACCTGGCCAAGCACAAGTGCAGCAAATATCAGGGTTACCTGTACAGCCGGCCAGTACCGGCGGAAGCTGCAATACAAATGGCCGGGTGCACTTAAGCGTAACGCTCGAATTTTCCACAAAACCCGTTTTAATAAGAGCTTTCCCGAATGGTGCAGCAGATCATACCATCATTGAGCCTGCTTATTCCATTACCCAGGGTCTTAAAACATCTGCTGCAACGCGATAACCTGGAACAGTCAGGTGCAGGCCTTCCACGGTATACTCCAGGCGGATGTTTCCCTTTTCATCAGCAAGGTGGCTGTGTACATCGATATAGGGTATGCCTTTCTCCTGTGCCAGGTTCTTCAGCTTTTCATTGATGCTGCGTATTTTTTCATTGGTTCGTTTTCCTACAATTATTTTTCTGATCTTTTTGTGCCTGAGCACAGACACCGGATAAATGGATTCAAGATAAATCTTCGTGTCCGGGCTGTTTGCCTGGATAGCCGTAATGATTTGATCGATGTTATGTACGATCTCATGCTCAGGCTTGTTATCTCCCACATCATTGGTACCGATCATCAGAAATACTTTGGCAGGTTTAAGCTGATAAACGCTTTCAGGCATGCGCAAAAGAACACCATCGGTGGTATCCCAGCTGATGCCGCGGTTAATGACATAAATGCCATGAAAGTATTCATTCAGACGGAAGAAGTCGGTAATCGAGTCTCCAAGAAAAACAATTCCGCCAGGTTCAGCGCATTCATTCAGTTCAGAAAACGCTATCTCAGTTTTACTTTGGTAAAATTGGACGATTCTGTTTAAAAGGCCCATCATCAAACCTTCCTTTCCTGGTTTCTTTGATAAACAACCTTGCCGTTAATCATCGTCAACTCTATCTTTGTTCTGTAATCAAAGGGATGACCGCTGAACACGACGATGTCCGCATCTTTACCAACCTCCAGGCTGCCCACTCTGTCTTCAATACCTGCTGCCTGTGCCGCGTTGATGGTGATGGCACGCAGAGCATCCTCTTCCGGCATACCTTCTCTGACAGCCACCCCCGCGCAAAGCAGCAGGTGCTGTTCGGGCACACAGGGATGATCCGTCATGATGGCTACCGGCACCCCATACTTCGCAAGAATCCCGGGAGCCTCAATATTTTGATTTTTCAATTCAATCTTGGATCGCTCGGTCAGCAATGGTCCCAGGATTACACGAACCTTCTGTTCCTTTAAAATGTCGGCGATCATGTACCCCTCGGTGCAATGATCAATGGTATACCGCAGATTAAACTCCTTTGCAATCCGGATCGCCGTTAGAATATCGTCAGCCCTGTGAGCATGGATCTTCACCACTAATTCTCGATTCAGGACGGGCATCAGGGCTTCCAGGCGGATATCGTATTCGGGTTTGTCGTTTTCCTCACTATCCTTATGGTAATCCTCCCAGGCCTCCATATATTCCTTTGCCTTGAACAGCTGCTCACGCAGGATGGCGGCTGTGGCCATTCTTGTTGATGGCGTATGATTCTTTTCATGGTATACGGCTTTGGGATTCTCTCCAAAGGCGACTTTCATGGCGCATGGATGCTTGAGCACCATTTCATCCACGCTGCGGCCAAAGGTCTTCAGTGCGGCAAACTGACCGCAAATGACATTCCCGCTTCCCGGCCCGCTGACCACTGTTGTTACACCCCATTGTCTGGCTTCCTCAAAGGCTCGATCGGCATGATTGATTCCATCGATTGCCCGCAGGTGCGGTGTGACCGGGTCGGTCAGTTCGTTGGCGTCATCCCCCTCAAAGCCCAGTGAGTCTTCCATGATTCCGATATGCGTATGGCTGTCTACCAGCCCGGGCATCACAATCTTCCCTTCTGCGTCGATCACATCGCTGTCCTCGGGGCATTTGGTCATGGATCCAATCTCCTTGATCTTGCCCTGCGATATCAGAATATAACCCAGTTTATCTTCTGTTTTTTGATTCTTACGTGGTTTCTTTTCTACCGCCATGGTCATGATGTGGGCATTAATAATCAGCATATGCTCCTCCTGAAGCTGTACCTTCTTCGGGAAAGCTTCCCCGACAGGCAATACTTAAACTGTTTATGCGTATTAATCCTATTATAACAACAGAAGCAATTGCATGTAAATACATAAAGAAAGTGGTGCGGGGTTGTTTGAAACTGCAGTAGCTTTCCAGGGCCCAACAGCCAGCGAAGAGGCATCTCGAAGTCCGGTAAGATGTCTTAATACGGGAAGAAAAAAAGATGAAAAAAGGAAGCAGGATCGTCCCCTGCTTCTTTCTTTTTACTTCTTTTCGTTAATGCTCCGCTGTGAGCGCTGCCTCATATAGTACCTATACTGCAAGCCGCAGGCAAGGTTGTTGTTAATGCTCTACTGTTGGGGCGGCCTCATCTTTGGTTTCCCGGCCCAGCAAGTTCATTTTCCCATTTTTCTCACTGCCGTTAGAACCCGGAAAACGCACCAGAGCTTCCTTCATGACCTGCTCCATGGATTGAAGCGGCAACAACCTGATTTTATCCCGAACATTTTCGGGAATTTCCTCGATATCTTTCTTGTTTTCCATTGGCAGCAGAATCGTATCGATACCTGCCCGGTGGGCTGCAAGAACCTTCTCCTTCAACCCCCCGATGGGAAGCACCCTGCCTCGCAGCGTTATTTCACCGGTCATGGCGACATTGCGCTTCACAGGGATTTGGGTTAACGCCGATATCATGGCCGTTGCAAGGGTAATCCCCGCAGATGGACCATCCTTCGGGATTGCTCCCTCGGGAACGTGAATATGCATATCATATTTTTTATGGAAATCCGCCTCAATTCCTATCATTTCAGCAATCGAACGGACATAGCTTCTGGCGATGCGGGCGGATTCCTTCATCACATCCCCCAACTGCCCCGTCAGTTCAACCGCGCCTTCCCCGGGCATCAGGTTCACCTCGATGGACAGAGTATCGCCGCCGACCGGTGTCCAGGCTAACCCGCGGGCAATACCCACCTCATCGTGCACATTGGCCATGTCATAAAGGAACTTTTTACTGCCCAGGTATCGATGCAGGTTTTGCTTTGTAACCCGAACCGCCTTTTTCTCTTGCGAAACAATAATTTTTGCCACTTTGCGGCAAATGGTCGAAATTTGCCTTTCAAGGTTACGCACGCCTGCCTCGCGGGTGTAATAATTGATAATGTCCCTCACAGCACCCTCATCAA
>JAAYJG010000557.1 GCA_012523055.1 Ruminiclostridium sp.
GGTATATTATAAGAAAGACGGCACCTATACGGCAATTTCTTCTGGTGAAGCATTGCATTATAAGGATGATATAGGCAAATGGCAAGATATTGACAATACTCTTTTATTAAAAAAAGACAAGAGCGGTAATGATATTGTTACAAATACAGCTAACGAATTCAAGGCTCAATTCCCAACATCCTTGAATTCCGATAATACCGTTAAAATGGAAAAGGGACAATATAGTATTTCTTTCAGATTGGAAAATATAAAAAAGAGTAAGGGCAATAAAATTAACTACAAAAAATTAGAGATTGAAAATAATTCAAAAAAGCAGGCTAAAGATTTAGCGAAGTTTGAAAAGAAATCTTCCCGAATGAAATATGAAGATATTCTTGACAATACGGATATTGTATATGACGTCAAATCATAACAGATAAAAGAATCCATAATACTGAAAAAAGCTCCCAAAAAAGCGGTTTCTTATACATATGAGATTACAGCTGAAGGCTTGGTGGCGAAGCTGCTTGAGAATAATAGCATTGAATTTTATTCAGTTGAAAGCAACCAACCTGAGTTTATAATTTCCGCCCCGTTTATGTATGACAGCGCTAAGGAAACGGCATATTCAGAGGATATAATTATTACATTAGAGGATTTGAGCGGCGGAAAGTATAAAATGACTTATACTCCGTCTATTAAGTGGTTGCAGGATAAGAACAGAAAATATCCGGTTACGGTGGATCCGACAGTAACCACCTCTAAAACAAGCGCTAATGTGCAGGATGCGTATGTATTTAGTTATAATCCGGATACGAATTATGGTTCAGCACCCAAGTTATCAATTTCCGGTCTTGAATATTCAACGTTGATTCGGTTTGTTTCCTTGCCGAGTATTCCGACTGGAGGGACAGTTACAAAGGCAAATATGCACGTTACGCCAATCGGTTCTAGCAGTCAGGTACCTATTGCAGTTAATCCGATAACAGAAATGTGGGATGAATCCACCGTAACCTATAATAATCGGCCTGAAACATCAAACGATATGATAACCTCTGTCAGCGGTGACAAGTTATCATCCACGCCTACCACAATATACGATCTGACAAGGCTGGTAAGCGACTGGTATATAAACGGAAACAACTATGGAGTTATGCTTCGAGCGGTCGCCAGCTCGGGTGGCGCAACCTATAAATCTTCGGAAACAGAAAATCCCGAAGAGATTCCATATCTGGAAATTGAATTTTCTTGCCTTGCCGGGCTGAATTCCGTCAATGATCTTCATGCGATAGATGTCGGCCGAGCCGGGATGGTGTATATCAATGATTTCACCGGTCAGCTCATGTACAAACGCCACGACATGGGGTTTGGCGGAAACATAATGCCGGTGGATATTGATGTTATTTATGATACCTCATCTAAGTCATTTGGTTATGCCAACTTTTTTATAGGGATCATACAAAAGCCAATCTTACCTTTAAGTATACGATAGATTATTGGGGATCACGTTTCGATCTTATAGACAAAAACGGTACTTTACGGCTTTTGTATCCTGCTTCGGATTCCGAAAACCTTTGGGAGGACGACGACGGATATAAACTACGTTTAATAGATACCGACTACACACCAAATTCCTTAGAGAAAATGGTATTAGAAACACCTGACAATTTGGAGGTTGCGTTTAATAGTAAAGGTTATCCTGTAAGAATAACAGATAAGTCAAAACCATCTAACCCGTCTATAACCATTAACGGTGATTATTCCGGTACAGCAACCGTAATAGACGGCGCAGGAAATGCTTATGATTTAAATTACGTATGTACAGTAGATCCTTATGGTAGTTATTTTTTCCATCTTGGGTCAGTGGACTACAAAGGCACAGGAGCTTCCGTATTAAGCACAGTAACATATTCATACTACGAGAAAACAAGTAATCTGGAATCCGTTACTTACCCGGACGGGAAATCGGTAACATATGAATATAACGATAAGGATAAATTGACATCTATTAAGGATGTTGATGGCTATGAGCTAAGGATAACCTATACCTCCGGCAGTAATCAAAAGGTTAGCATGGTAGAAGAATATAGTGCGGCAGGTACGCGTGGCGATTTTCTGCAATTTGAATATGCCCCATTTAACACAACGATAACCGGTCACAGCACCGACAGCTCCGGTATACGCAGGGAGTATAAGCAGTTTGACAGTTTTGGCAACACTACATGTGTTAGAAATGAGGACGGGTACGCAATATTCGCCGCTTATGATAATGGTGGCGGGCTTATGGGTGTATCCGATATACAAATTCCCGGTGAAAACACCCTGGTGCAGAATTGGGATTTTGCGAATGAACTCACGGGCTGGACGTCATCAAATTATCCCAACACATATTATAACCCCGGCTATTTTCCGGGAATTGACACATATGCAAGTTTGTTTTCAGCATTTGCTGCAACAAAC
>JAAYJG010000558.1 GCA_012523055.1 Ruminiclostridium sp.
AAGAGGCGCGGTGTGTGGGCGGTGTGTAACTGCCGAAAAAAACAGGCCGAACTGTTCGAGTCACTGAACACGAAGCTGGCAGTGGAGATCGAACAACATACCTAAAAAAACAAAAAGGTGTGATTAGTTAGCAGCTTTTCATTGCTTTTTTTTAACAATTCCTGTATTTCAGCAATAAAACCGCCCGGTTCCTTCGTTGTTTCCGAATCTTCCTTTACTGTTTTTATCTCATTGAATTCGGTGGTATAATCGGCTGGAATACTGTATTGCAATTTACGCAGCGGTTCCCAGTACTGGTTTGCTTTTTCCGGGCAAAACAGCAGCGCGGCATGACACATTTTTAATAGCAGCACTGCTTTCGCTTCATTACACAGGGTGTTCCCTCCAAGGAGAGCATCCGCTTTCTGAAATACCTGTTCATTTACCTTTTGCATGATTCTTCCCTCCATACTGATTTTGGTAATAAAAGTTCCGGGCTTTTACGCAGTACTTTCACTGATTGCATAATACAGCCATGCGATGATGATAAACAGAATTCCGTACCTGCCTTTCGGATCCAGAATATATTGAACCGGCATCAGCGGCAGTCCGTCGATGAGCGCGGCGGCGACTCTTCTCCACGATTGTATTGCATGTCGACAGGTATGGAGTACCGGTGCCGCAGGTTCAATTTCAGCGGCTTGATATTATTGAATACGGTATCCTCTCACTTTTTTTCTCAACAGAAATCGGATGGCTATGGAAGCTTCTCTTCCTTCACCCCGATTTCCTCCAGTTTCTCCAAAACCGCATCCATCTGTTCCTTAACAAGCTCAAGCTCCTTGCTCAGGCTTTGGGCAGCCTGCTGATTTTCCGCATTTTGCACCGTAATACCCTGTGTACTTTCCTTCAGCTCTTTGAGGGTTTCCATCAAATCCCGCAGTTTCTCCTGCTGTTCGCTGATCTCTCCGGTTTGACCGGCCTGTTCGATTTTTAGCGCATCCATTTCTGTTTTTAGATGTTTCACCTGCTCTTCGAGGCTTTCGGCAATTTGCGTGAGTTTTCCTTCGGTGGATTTTGCCCACATATTCGTCTGCACCGAGATATTCTCAGTCAGCTTCAGATACACCGCGCCAAAGCCAAGCGCCATGAATAACACCAGCACCGCGGTGCCTATGATTAACCACCTGTTTGTTTTTTGCCGGGCGCTGCTGACTTTTTCCGCCCATTCCGGCACGGAGGCATCGTCTGGCTTGATGGATGTTTCTTCCGGGAGCCCGGCAGAAGTCGGCGTTTCTTTGGAAGCTTCGGAGCTTTTCAAAACGGATCCGGGTTCCAGCATATCACCCGTCGTTTGCGTGTATAGCTCGGATACCGTTTTTTGCAGAAAAGCAGAAGCCTTTTGCTTCTTATCGGCCTGAACATTGATTCTTTCGGCAAGATCCTCTACCAGCCGGTTGGCTCTTTCGTCTTCCGGATTGATTTCAAGAATCTGAAGACATTTTTCAATGGCTTTTTCGTAATTCTCCTCTTTCACATAAAGATCAATAAGGAGATTGAGAATATCCTGATCGGCCGGTTTTAAGCGGTTCGCGGTCAGCAGCAGCTCCGCAGCCGCGCCGTATTCACCCTGCTCCATCATCCCGGCTGCCATGTTAAACAGCACATCCGGAGCATAATATATTTTGGAATAAAGGGACAAATCTTCTCCACACCGGGCACAGGTTGTTTCACCCATCTCATTTTTTTGTCCGCATAAAGGGCATACCAACAATTTTACCACCGCCTTTCCACATAGGATTCCTATTGAACCGGGGCTGTCTGAAAAAGTTCGCCTAAACCGTCGGAACAGAAGGACCGTTCAGCGGCTTCTTCAATTGAGCGTATATTTTCTCAATTTCGGTATAGATTCTCTGGCAAGCCCGGATAATTTCATTTGCTCTTGTTTCAGTGGTATATTCATTGATGCTCATGATATACCCGTTTACTTCGCTCTTCATGTTATGGACCTTCTGCCGGATGTCGGGTGTCAGGTTCGAATCCTTCAGCAGCTCGTCAAGGGCCGGCATGATGATGTACATGCAGAAAGCGATGGCTTTTTCCTGCGTGTTCAGCTTACTCCATGGATCTTCGTCCGGCAGCAGCTGATCCATGTACCGCTTCATATTCTGCAGTTTTTTGAAGTTTTCGGTAACCAGTGTCTGCTCGTTGGCCTGGTAGGCTTTATGCCCGTCGAGGCGTACGGTGTTGACGTTGTCATGGGTAATGCTGCAGCTCTTTCCTTCGTTTTTGGCCTGATCGATCTTTGCGTCGATCCCATTTGCCAGATTATCAAAGACTTCTACTTTCGGATCCATCGGTTTGGGAAGCACTCTTCTCACTTCGGCTATCAATTCCACGAGTTTGTCAACATATTCGATGATTCTCTGGCTTTCCTTGTCCTTGAAGCCTTCGTCGATATTCATGCAGATATTCCGCTTCTGCAGCTTGAACTTGATTTGCTCGCCAGGCTTCGCGTATTCAACGATTTCGTCAAATTCCTTCTTCAGCCTTTCATACTCCTCCTGTGAAGGCACTTTGTTCTTCGGAGGCTCAATGACCGCGTGGAATGTCTTGTTACCAACGCTTCCCTTGGCTGTGATAACCACATTCTCGCTGATGTACATCTCAAATTCAACCGGTGTACCGATGGGAAGATCATAGTCAAAGGAAATATCAATCGTCTTAATCAGGGTATAATTTTCATACAGGTTCAATACCATCTGGTGGGTGGTATATTCGGTGGAATGGAACACATATTTCCCTTCCGCGGGCAGCGGGGTTCCCTTTTCCATCAGTACGCGTTTCACAACCTCCTGGGTGTCCTTGTCCAGAATGTCAATGTTGATGGTATTTGAAAGAACACCGGCTCCCGGTTCGTTGCCGGTATCCACGAAATCCTTGTCATGCTTCACACTGGTGCTAAAATCAAGGATAACACCGCCGTTCGCATCGGTAATGATGAAATTGAAACCGGTTATTGCATTGTCTTTCAGCGGCATTTTTTCAATACTAAAGGTCCCGTTGTCCGCCACGGGACTTTCGGCGCTAAAGGTTCCTTCCGAGTTGGTTGCCTTGATGCGGCAGCCTTTCAGGTTGATGCTGTTATCAGACATTGTAATGGAACCCTTGAAGGAATAATTCTGAGAGGACGATCCCCCCATCGTTTCAACATTAACACAGACGGTTTTTTCATTGTTGTAAATCTTTGTTCCGAAGGACGACGCGCGGATGGCGGCTCCGTAACCAACGGCCATATCCGGTTCATAGATAATGGGTTCTTCGCATTTCGCATGAACGGTATCTTTATCGCAGAACCTTTTTTTCACGGTTTCCTTGACAAGCGGTATCTTTGTCGAACCGCCGACCATCAGGATATAATCGATATCCTCGAGGGTGATCCCCGCGTTTTTCGCGGCTTCCTCCAGTGCTCTCTCACACTCGGGAATCGTGGAGAGAACCAGGTTCCGGATCAGATCTTCAAAATCACTCTTTAATAGCTCCATCGCCAGGTTGACATTGATTCCGTTCTTATCGGCAAACAGTCCAGCTTTCTCCCAGAATATCTCTTCCTTGTCGGATAGCGCCTTTTTAACACATTCCGCTTCCAGAATCATTTTGGTAAAACGCAGCCGGTCGCCTTCGTCATCCAGATCCAAATCCAGCGAGTATCCGTCATCCAGCTCCTGCAAATTCTTCAATAGCTTACGGGCCAGTTCCTTGTCAAAATTGTCGCCGCCCAGGAAGTTATTCCCGGAAATGCCGAATACATTGGTCAGCCCGGCCAGTTTCTGGACAATGGAGACATCAAAGGTTCCTCCGCCCAAATCGTAAACCATGAAATTGCCGTCTTCAATGCCGTTTTTCCAGGAATAGAAGAGGGCCGCAGCCGTCGGCTCCTGCAGAATTTCCTCTACCTTAAGCCCGGCAAGCTCACCGGCCTTGCGTGTGGCTTCTATCGCGTTCAGTGCGAAATAGGCGGGAACGGTGATGACCGCGCGATCGACGATACAGTGGTCTCCGTTGTTCCCCTCGTTCAGCTTTTCTTCCATCAGTTTCTTGCATTCCGCAAGGATATACGCTGAAATTTCCTCGGGCAGCATATTTTTGTCATTGAGCAGAGCGGTCTCCTGTGTGCCCATTTTTCTTTTTATCGATACGACGGGTTCCGGCGACGTGCCTCTGCGGTTAAAAGCCCTTGTGCCGACAATAATTTCCTTCCGGTTCGGATCGTAACCCACCACCGACGGGATGGTCTTCTGACGGGCTTTGTTTTCATAACAGATAACCGATGAATCCGTCGGGTCCGTCATCGCTACTACGCTATTGGTCGTTCCGAGGTCTATCCCCACTGCTTTACTGATAATCATAACTATTCTTCTCCCTTCCCACTCCTGTTTTCCAATTCTTATTGCGCTTTATCAAATGCTCCTAAGACCCCTGCCTCTACAGGCGGGAGATAAACCGATTTCTGCTTCAGTGGGGGTACAATCTCCCACTGAAGGGCATTTGATAAAATGCTCGCGGACCGTTCATAATTATCAGAGATAATTATGAACTAGTTGCACACAAAACGCGCAAGTCACACACAAAAACATTGATGTTTTTGCGTGTAGAAGGAGCTTTCAGCGCCCGCGTTTTGGCGCACAATTCGCGCAAGCGCTCATTGAACTATTGTTTCGTTCTGCCGGGCTGTCTCTTCCGCATTCCGCTGCGTACCGGATTTAGTTCCTCCGGTTATCTTTGCGATGTGGATGATTTGTCCCGAATGCTTCACTACGGGTTCATAGGTTTCCAGCACGTGCTCCTGTTCCCTTGCGTCGGGGAGCCAACCTATTACCTCAACCATTTCCAAAATCTCGTTGTCGATTTCTCTCCCCGTGAAGTCAATGATTTCGACAGATCCCTTTTCCAACGCCTGAAAGATTTTATTCCGGGTGATCCGCAGTTCATCCGAAAGAGCTTTCAATTCCTTTTCTTGCAGCTTATCTTTATGCCTCTCCAGTACCTTGTCCAGAGAAAATGCCTGGATGGCAAGCTCTGCAAAGATCTTGTCATTGTCTGAAAGCTTCTTTTCATAACCGTTTTTCATCTCGCTGATTTCCTGGTTCTTTTTTTTCATCTGCAGAGATATGACTTCCACCGGCGGAGTAAACTTGATATTTTCCGGCACCGTTTTCTTCATGACCTTCTCCTCCAATTCAATGAGAACTTACTTCTTTGGGTCTGGTTCATCGCCCGGTCCGCTTTCCGGAATACAAGGCGGTATTCTGGATCCTTGGCCATCTTTACCCTCCCTGTCCGGAATACGTGCCAATCTTTTTTTTATAAATCCGGGACATCCCCATCTGACCGATCCTGCTGTAGCATTCGGACAGCCTTGTCAGGATGTTTCCCCTTCTTTCCGTTTCCCTGGTCAGAAGGATTTTTCCCTCATCGAGCAGGTATGCTTCCAGAAGACAGGGAATCGCCTCTTCATAATTGCCCGTCCGATAATAGGACAATCCCAATTTCTCCAGGATATCCAGCTTCTTTACATCTTTGCCGGCGTATTGCAGGTTCGCGAGGTTCAGGTATTTGATTGTCTCCGGCCAGTCTTCCCTCGCGAAGGCATCCAGCCCTTCGGCGTAATCCGGCTTTTCGGCGGGTATATAGCCCTCAATATCCTTTACAACCTCCGCCGCGGATTTGTACCGCTCCTGCGGGTTGAAGGACAGGCATCTGGAAAGAATGTAATCCAGCTTGTCCGATCCCTTAACATCCGGGTGCACATTCTTTCCGCGGATATACTTCCACTGCTTTCTGGCCGTATAGTTTTTCATTTTAATTTCCGCGGTGTTATCGGTTTGTTGGTAGATATATTCAAATGGATGAAAATTTGTCCAGAGCTCATAAATCACAAGTCCCGCCGAATAAACATCCGAGGCAAGCGTCAGATGCTGCAGGAAGGTTTCGGGAGCCATGTACAGTATCGTACCTCCATGGGCGCCAAGAAAGCCCGCTTTGCTGATAAGGCCCATGGCCATTCCAAAGTCGACAATCCGGACCACCTCATGGCTGAGAAGAAGGTTATCCGGCTTTACATCGCTGTGTACGACCTGAAACTCGTGGGCCAGTGCAAGGCCTTTGAACAGCTGGAGCATGATCTCCTCGACATAGGAAGCTTCCGGGTAATAGCAGGAGTTTTTGTTTCGGTCGATGATTTTTTGAAGAGATTCGCTGTCCGCGACCAATTCCATCGCGATATAGGCTTTTTCCGCCGAATCGATATGGGTAAAGCCCCAATTGTAGATTTGAACAAAATGTTTTTTGGCGTTATAGTCCACCGCCCTGTCCAGAATAAACGCGGGAAATGTGCAGTCGTTAAACTGTTCCTTCAGCTTTTCCTGATCCATCGTTTCTGACTTCAAAATTTTCAAGGCAACCCTGCGGACCACCGCTTCATTGAGCATTTCGTTCGCGAGGTACACATCGCCGAAAGCTCCTCCGCCAAGGCGTTTTACAATACTGTAACGATCATCGATTTTTCTGCCTACCATAGCACACCACCATTTTATCTCAATCAGCTGATTCATCTGTCATTTGATATAGAATACGTCAGCAAACTCGCTTCTATCTCAGCGGGATGAATAATTTTGCTTTCTAATGTCTCCCCATTCAAAACAAGTAGAATCACTTCTCTACTCTTTCTTGTGTGATTTGCAGAATTTCGTCGATACAGCCCTGTATCTTTTCCATCCTTTTCAAAGGCATTTCCTGCAGTTTATCCGGTAAAGCGGTCAGCCTCGTCACCGAAGCCCTCACTTTGTTCATCAGCCTTTCCCGTCGGATTTCTTCCGTTTCCGGATTCGAACTCCCTTTGGAATAGCTGACTACTTCCACTGTATTCCCTTTCAGCACCACCCTGACCTCGAACGCGGTCTGCAATTCTTTAATGCGATCCGTAAGCTTATCTTTGATATGCTCGTCAACAAGGCTGAACACGATACGGCCGCCTTTATACTGAACGCCCTCGCTTTTCCCTCTGGTTTCAAGAGGCAGTAAATTGCTGAAATCCGAGGATCTTCTCAATCCGCGTTCATTCTCCTCAAAGGACAGGTTTGCAATGAAATCGATCACTTCAGGTTCGACTATCAAGGCGCCTTCACGGTTGACATTCCATTGCCTGCACAGTTTGCCGACAACCTTTTCGGTAATTTTCCGGATGGCTTTATAACTCAATGTATTGAAGACTACAATCCCGCCAAGCCGGATGATACGACCGATAAATTCGGGCCGGAAGCACTTCTTACCGCTTTCCGGATGGACTGCGTTGTACAGCTCTTCCATGATTGCCTTTTCAATTTCTTCCACCGGTTTTCCCTGCTGAAGCATGGTATTGATTTTCTCATACCCTATATTGGAGGTCAGGATGAAAAATGCCTTGTTTCCATATGCGGTATTGCCCCTTAAATCACAGATATTTCCTTTGTCAAATAATTCCAGCATGGGATCCCAGATATTCGGATGGGCTTTCTCCACTTCATCAAACAGGAAAACCGAATATGGGTCGTTATTCAGGTCATTGATGAGCTTGCCTCCCTCGTCGAACCCCACATAGCCGGCGGATGTGCCTATCAGCCCGGACACATTATGCTTCTCTGTAAAGTTTTCCATCGGATAAGTGACGAGCTTTTTAGAATTGGAATACACTTTCGCAAGCTCGGTGGCCAACTCCGTTTTCCCGGTACCACTGAGACCGATGAATAAAAACACGGCCGGCGGAAGGGTCGTGTCTACCAGACCTGCCTTGATGAGTTTCATCCGCTTTGCCACCTTACTGACCGCGCGGTCCTGACCGGCAACCGAACGGCTGAGGATTTCATAATAATCCTCGTCATCGCCGGTCCCGAGGATATTATCCACCGGAAGCCCGGTGAGCTTAGAAACCTGTCCGGCAACATGCTGTCTGGTTACGGTAATCCCACTTCCGTCATGATCGGGATTGTACCTTCCATAAGAGGCGTCGCTGCAGGAAAGCTGCAGCAGGTTCATCGCCTTGGCGGGGAACCGCTCGCTGATCAGAAAATCATCGGCCATTCGGATAAGCCTGGGGATTAATCCCTTTTCGAGCACAACCTCATATTCGGCGCACAATTCATCGCCGTAGCTGCGAACCATTTCCTCCAAAGCTTCGGAGGATGGCTGGTGGATCTGCAGAAACTCAAAAAAGTCGCGGTAGCTCTCGGTTCCCTTGTTCATTTCAGAATATTCAGCCATGCTGATAATTCCCATAAAATAATACTGGTTCTTTCTCAGCTTGTTTCTGCAAAGATCTCCGCAAAGCCGGTATAGACGGTAAAAGCCATCGAGGATATATACCCGCTTATCGTTTTCGTCCATATGGCTGAATATGCGGAAAGCTTTCGTGCGCAGTTCTTCCTCCTGAACATCATTCAAATCAAAGTAAACCACCGGGTAGTCCTTTAGAAAATCAACCTCCGATTTCGCCACAGCTGCCGCAAGAACATTCGCCATGGCTGTTTTCCCGACTCCGTTTTCACCGTACAGGAGGATATTTCGATTTTGCTTCCGGTAAAATATTTTTGTGATTTCAACAATCTCTTTTTCCCGCCCCAACACTTTTTTGGCATTATTGTCGAGCACGCTACAGGTAAGTTCGCTGCACGGACATAAATCAATGGGTAGATCTATGGGTTCCTTCTCGTCCTCGTCGAGGCTCAGGGCTGTTTCCGAAATGTTTTTCAAGTTGAGCCTGAATGAATCGGCAAGAGTTTTTTGGAATATATCCCCTCCGAGCTCCATCAGCGATAAAATCAGCTGTTTCGTAGAAATAATCCTGAAGCCCTCCTGGAAGGATTTTACCAGCGCATGCTGCAATATTTCCTGGACATTCTGTGACATATGGCTTTTGCATGCGGTAAGGCTTGTTGCCTTCACGTTCGGTCCCTTGCCAAGAATATTTTCAAGCTTGCGCTGCAATGATTTGATCGATTCATCTACCGGCAGGCACCGGATCATCACACGGTTTCCGAAGCCGTCGCGGTCATCAAGCAGAGCGAGGAACAGATGCAAGGGCTTGATATTGGTGTAACCCATGCTCCCGGTTAACTTCACTGCGTTCTGGATAATCTTGAACGCGTTTCTATTGTATAAATCTTCCATGAGAAGCCCTTGATCGGTAAAAACGGATTCAGGCGTGAAATCCCCCGCCAAAAGATACTGCACTGCAGCTTCGACGATACCCGGAATATTGAAAATGTCGGCCATATATCGGTGTTCTTCCTCCGGCAGCCGGTCCATATGCTGAAACAACAGGAGGAAGAAGTATCCGAAATGAAAATCCTTCAGACTGTTGACAGGCTTGGAAGGAAGCAGCTCCATTTTCCCATCCGCAACTTTTCCTATGTCTTCAAACAGGTCCAACAGAAACGGAGCCCATGTTTTTTTGCTGTAGTAATTCTGCGAGGCTGAGCTATCTGAGAAGATGAGATACGGAAGTGTTTCGAGGCAGGTTTTCTCCTTCATGCCGGGCATGTAATTGCGGCTGATGATGTTTTTTAAATCGATAACCCGTCTTCTGTGTTCCTCCTCAAGGATTTCATACCTTTTACTCTCCATGTCAGCGGAGAGGATGGAAATCAAAAGTTCGGGATAAGATACCGCGCGGCTTTTCATCCTGATGGCCGTCTCGATGGCCGAATCCATGATTTCCGTTACATCCGGACTAAAATCATCCATCATCAGTTCATCTGTTTTTGACCACATAATTAACCCCCTGCTGATATTCATAAGAAAATATTACCTTGCCGTTCTGTACGGTCTGGTCCGGGTGTTTCACTCCTGCCGCCTGTAGTATTGATCCATGTATCGGCATATCGTTTGCGGATCAATCCGGTTTCCAGTCAAAATATCGGTGAGCGAGCAGGATAAGTTCATGATGACGGACAAAACCTTTCTGTCAGTTATTTTTTCATTGGAACGATCCGGCCTCTGACCGGCCTGAACTAACGCGAGAAGTGTATTCTTCGTAAATTGCGATAGATGGATTCCGTCCCTGCCGGAATCTATTTCTTCCCCGTCGGAAGTAGCCGTGACAAAACCCAGCCATTCAGCGATTTGTTCCTTTGTCACTCCCATATCGTTCAGCATTTTCAGCAGCCATGATCCGCTTTTCATCGTCATGCCGATAAACAGGTGAGTGGTCGTGATCACATGATCCTGCGCATATTCAAGGGCCGTCCGGAGAGTACTGATAATGTCGCCGTCACAACTTTCTCCCCGGATATATCCGCTGTCGTCAAACAGATTTCCGAGGACCGGCTCCGCTGCTTCTTTCTTCTTCTTATCTTTGATATAATTGTAAACGAGGCGGGTAACCTTATAAAAACCTGCTTCCTGGGTTTCCACCAATACATTCATCAGATGGCGTACATCGATTTTTTTATGATTATCCGCTGCCAACACGCCGGAATTGACTATCACCTTTTTCACATTTGCGGAAAATTGCAGCTTCACATCCTCTATTTCGGTCTGTCCGCTTTCACTTGCTTCGATAATCTTCTTTAGAACATCGATAAACTCCTCCGGAGCGATGCCCATTTTTTGGTACATTTCAGCAAAATCGTCCGGTATCGTCTCTATCATCGCAAGAAATAGGTGCGTTGTACTGACGAGCCCGGACTTTTTCGCATATTGGGAAGAAAGCTCAATGATCTTCCAGGCTCTGTCGTCAAAATCCGCGCGTGTCAGCTTGCCTGGCATATCCGGAATTTTACCGGAGTTCACGAAACACAAACAGGGATTCCCATACAAAATGAAGGACGCCCAGGTCGGATCATCCGGGTTTTCCCTGAAAACCTCGGCCCGGGCTTTGGCCAACGCCTCGGCCGCCATATCTCCGCTGAATATGTATTTATATACCTTTTCGGCAAAAATTCTCGCACCTTCATCGGAAACCTTCCAGGATGATCCGATGACCGCCCTCGCACCCGCGTATATAAATGGTATCACAACGCCCTCGTTGACGTACTTCCCTCCATATGTGTGGAAGGCGTTGACTTTTCCGCCG
>JAAYJG010000559.1 GCA_012523055.1 Ruminiclostridium sp.
AAGAGGCGCGGTGTGTGGGCGGTGTGTAACTGCCGAAAAAAACAGGCCGAACTGTTCGAGTCACTGAACACGAAGCTGGCAGTGGAGATCGAACAACATACCTAAAAAAACAAAAAGGTGTGATTAGCAAAAAGAATGTCTCCTCTGTCCTGTGCCAGTGATCGGTTTTGATGAAGAACCTGTGCAGTACCAACGAATTTCACGCCTTCTATTCTCTGAAAGAAAGAGCCTTCGAGCATGAGCTGAACCAATGCGGGAAAAATATTCGTCATTGTATGCCCCAGTTTTATCGCCAGTTCATAACCATTGCCGTCCGATCCGCTGGACGGCATGGCTTTTCCGCCTGCAGCCAGAACAACGCTGTCGGCCCGAAATGTACTTCCATTTTCGGCTGTCAGCTCAAACTGGCTGCCTTTTTTCACAATCCTTGAAACACAGGTTTCTATTATCACTTCTATTCCCAATGCATTGATTTCATAAAGAAGTACATCCAGAATACTGGAGGCCTGATCAGACATCGGGAAAACCTTTCCCATCTCTTCAACCTTATGCTCAATGCCCAGTTCTTCAAAAAAATGAAGCGTATCTTCAACGGTAAAAGCCTGCAGGGCTTTTTTGACAAACGATGGATGATTGCCGTGGTACCAGGGAATATCTGCATTCACATTGGTAAAATTGCATCGTCCGTTTCCGGTGGCCAATATTTTCTTTCCCACACGGGGGTTTTTTTCCAATATGGTAACCGCAGCACCTGCCCTTCGGGCTGCAATCGCCGCTGCCATTCCTGCGGCGCCTCCGCCTATGACGATAACCTTTTTGTTTGCCATAAATGCTCCTTGCTCCCTCTTTGTTTATCATAGCCATTTTACTGCATTTCAGCTCAGTGACCGATAACAATCAACCTATATAACGAGGCAACTTCTTGTTATTTGCTCAGCTTTCCCAACTCAACTTCTGGGTAGCGTTTTGAGGTGCTGGTACCAACATGCTCAGTTATGATATCACACCGCCGTCGGCAACCGCTGAGCAGGCAAGCGCTCAAAAACTGTGGAAAGGTTGAGTTATTTATTCTTGCTTCCGCCCAGGCTTTTCAGGACCTTTCTCATACCCTCCGTTGCTCGGATTTCTCTATCGGGCATCACCCATAAGGCTTCAACGCCTTCGAGGCTTTGTGCAAGCACCAGGCTTTCTTCATAGGACAGCAAGAACAAAGTGGAAGAAAGGAAGTCCGCGACACCGGAATCCTGTGTAATTACCGTAACAGCACGATAATGTTCTGCAGGCATTAAGGTGTTGGTATCGATTAAGTGGTGCATTCTTTGACCATCTACAACATAGTAACGCTGGTAATCTCCGCTGGTCACAACCGAGGTGTCTGTCACATAGGCTGCATCCAGAATATCCCTATCCGGGATCAGTGCATTGCCGTCCGGATCCTGAATGCCAATGCTCCACTTCGGACGTTTCCCGTCTTTGGGTGAGCCTGCAACCCTGACATTTCCACCTCCCGAAATTGCGAAGGAATCATATCCCTGCTCCATCAATTCCCGTGCTACCAATTCGGTGGCATAGCCCTTCGCGACTGATCCCAGATCAAGCTTCATCCCTTCCTCAGCAAGAAAAACCGTTCCGTGATCCCTGTCGATGATGATCTTATGGATGTCGGATTTCGCATACGCCGCCTGCAGCAGTTCCATCTCCGGAACCCTTGCGTTTTCAGGGTCTGCAAGCCCTTCATCCCTGTAATCATGCCATATGGACAGTACCGGTCCCAACGCAATGTTGACTGCTCCGTCCGTTTTTTCGTGCCACTCGATAGAAAAGGAGATGATGTCGATAAGCTCCTGTTGAACCGGAACAGGCTCCAGTCCGGCTTTGTCATTGATCGTTTTCACATTGTTTACGCCAGAATAATCATGGTAGATATCAAAAAGCTGATGCAGCTGCTCAAACCTTTTCTGCCCTTTCTGCGCCATCTCCATAAACATGTCCCTGTTTTGGGCATAGCCCAGGAACTGAATCATGGTATCAAAGGTTCCCATGAACTCATAGCTGTATTTTTCCATTCTGGTTGTATTGCACCCTGCGCTTATAAAAAGCAGCGTTAATATCAGGATTAAGAGGATAAAAGTTTTTAGTCTTTTCCATTGGCGCATAGTAACACTCCATTGTTCATATCAATAATCTCAGCATTCAACGTGATAAATATGCCGAAGCCCTTTGAACCATCAAACCATAGCATATGTCTATTCTATTGTTCTTTTCCAAGAGTATCAACACTTTTTTGTGCCTTAGGGATACGCTGGTTCATGAATGACTTCATAATTTGAACAGCCGGGTAACCCCGGAGGTAATGCTTCAGTGCCGATGGTGGTGACGGTGTAGTTATCCGTTTCGTCGAAACCATTATTCATTCGTTTATAGCAGCATATTCCTTCTTTCATCGAAAAAATATAAGACTGCACAAAAGGTCTTAATCCTTCTATGCAGTCTTTCCCTATAATCCTCACTCTGCGAGAATCAATTCATCATGTACATTCTTTCATTACCCTCTAAATTGAACTCTGTTTAGGAGTATCTTCAGCCATATTACTTTGCGTTTTTAACGGCTTCTTCAACCGCTGCAATGAAATCGCTGACATCAACCGT
>JAAYJG010000068.1 GCA_012523055.1 Ruminiclostridium sp.
CCCGTAAGCCCTGACCTTGATAAATTCATTAGTGGAAAGCTATACAGGGTTGGATTTATATGTAAAAGTTTATAGATGATTTTGATTACTACAAAAAAATTGCCGTCAATGGCTTGACAGAAACTTTTCAGGTCAATCTTTTGACATTCGAATTGCAGCATGATACAATTATTTCTAATTCAACTTGCTTTTACTAAATTGTTTGTGCTGTCCGACGGTAATTCTATCCATTATAACTTTGATGGCTTCTAGCTAACCCATCACAGAGAGGTTGAAGAAATGAAAAAGGTTACACTGTTGTTCACTGTTTTGTGTTTAATCATCTTCACTTCAGCATGTGGTAGTCTATTCAAGTATGATAAAATAACTACTGAAGATTTTTTCAGCGGCATGAAATGTGAAATTCCTTTAGATAGTTTATACAGTTTCGCACCATATGACCACTACCACACAAATGATTCCTTTGAAAGCATAAAGCGTAAGCTTGAAGAAAAACAAAATGAAATGAATAGCTTCACAGTGGAAACCCTAAACGATAATTCACTTCTAATACAGCTTTTTGAAGATGAGAAAAACGCTTTATTCGTTCTGAAAGAATATCACACTATGTACCAGGAAACTGAACTGAGCCATCATTACTGGTTTTCTGACTTTTCAACGCATTTATACACTTTAGACGCAACAGAGGAGGCTTACGATATTGCTATCATGGATGGTATACCACTTCCGCATCATCTGTTGGGGGAGGAAATTTACGGAAACTTCAGTGAAAACAATGAAATCCCCATTATCGGGAATATCGATGAATTCGAAGCATTTTATGAAATCTTCCAAAGGGTCTATCCGGATCACCCCCTTGAAATTGAACGCTTGGAAAATCAATTAATTTTAAGAAACATCCCTGTGCGGTTCAACTATTTCGTTGATGCGGATGGAATCAGGTCTTATGATTCAAAGCAAATTGACCAAATCACAATAACTTTTTCAGAAGGCAGCGATCACAAGCCGATTCTTACCCTTTCCTGCGGGACGGGCTAATTTTGTCTTGAAAAACTATAGTCAATCTTTCTCTTGACGGCACATATCTTGTGTGGTAACTTAGTTTTGTATTCTAATATCGTAATGAGAGGATGAATTTGATGTCGGCGTACTCTGTAAGGGTAGATCTCAACTAAATAAAGTTGAAACGGGTATTCTTTTCATAACAGGTTGAACCTGTTGTTGTTTTGGTATACCCGTACACAGGCATTACCTTTACAGATTGCTTCCATAAATGGTTTCACTGCGTTACTCGAAGGTCTTCGTATTTCATGCATCTTTCTTCATCGGAATGAGTTTCTACAGTGAGATCATTACATTGGTTCATTGCGAATTTTCAGCAGCGCGGCAGGGTATGTTTGTCGGGCTGTTTTTGTTGATATGCATGCTCGTCAAACCATATTCGCGTTGGTTAACCCGCAGAAGCATTCCGCCCGGAAGGGCAGGCTGTCTTAAGCGGGTTTTTTATTGGATTTATGACAATAAAGCGAATTTCATTGAGTGCGTTGAGCAAGGTACATGAAAATTACTGACGAAACGAAAAGTCTTCCCCGAAGCCATTCGCAGAATCTTTCGTTTACGCCCGGGATGACAATGGCACTCAGGCAATAAGCTTTCTGGATAAGGCTAATGATGTGAGTTTAAATGTTCCAGATGAAGTTATGTGATGCAAATAATTTTTACGCTTGCCCGGCAAGCACTCATTGGAGGTTATAAAATTGATTCAAAAAATGCTGAAAACACTCGAATTTGATAAGATCCTTGAACGATTACAGGAACATGGTGTTTCAGAGAATGTCCGTGTAAAAATTTCTGCTTTGAAGCCTTCACTGTCTGAGGCAGAAGTGAAACAGAAGCTGGTCGAAACCACAGAAGGAAGAACTATTATTGAACACTCGGGAACACCTCCACTGTCCCCAATGACCGAACTGAACAAGGTATTGTCTCTGGTAGGAAAGGACTCCCTGCTGATGCCCGATCAGCTTGAAGCGGTCGCTCAGTTTCTGACCAGCTGCAGAAGGCTGAAATCCTATTTAAAGAAGGCTGAGGTTACCAATACAGCGGTTGCCTTGTATGGAAACTCGCTGTATGACCTGACATCGCTTGAAGATGAGATAAAGCGAGTGATTCGTGGCAGCCAGGTAGATGACAGAGCCACTCCTGCCCTGGCTGATATCCGCAGAAAAATCATCAATGGCGGAATGCAGATCAAGGCCAAACTGGACTCACTGCTTCGCAACAACAGCCAGTGGTTTTCTGAAAGCTTTGTTTCCATCCGGAACGGACGTCATACCCTGCCTGTGAAGAAGGAATTCAAAGCCAGGGTTACAGGAACGGTCATTGATATGTCCCAAAGCGGCGGTACCTGTTTTATTGAACCAACCTCGGCGGCAAAGCTGCAGGACGAGATCTCGATGCTTCAGATTGAGCAGGAGAACGAAGTAAGGCGCATCCTTTATATTCTCACTGCGCAGGTAGAAGAGAAATTAACCTTCATTCGTCTGAACATTGAGGCGATGGAAACCCTGGATTTCATCTTTGCAAAAGCAAGGCTGAGCATCGCAATGAAAGCTTCCGTCCCGGCGGTAACGACCGAACGAAAAATTCGAATCAAAACAGGCCGTCATCCTTTGTTGAAAACCGAGTGCATTGTGCCCCTCGATTTCCATATGGACGAAACAGCCCGGGGAATGGTGATAACAGGCCCGAACACCGGCGGCAAAACTGTGGCGCTGAAAACCATTGGCCTATTGTCCCTGATGGCGCAGAGCGGTCTGCATGTCCCTGCGGAAGAGGCCCTGTTAACACTGAACAATTATGCCTTATGCGATATCGGTGATGGACAGAGTATCTCTGAGAACCTGTCCACATTTTCCTCTCATATGACCAACATTATTGAGATATTAAAAGTAGCCGATGATCAATCGCTGGTTCTTTTGGATGAGCTCGGCTCGGGAACCGACCCGGCCGAAGGCATGGGCCTGGCAATCGCCATATTGGAGGAACTTTTGAGAAAGAACTGTTTGTTTATTGTGACAAGCCATTACCCGGAGATTAAAACCTTCGCACAACAGACAAAGGGCTTGATGAACGCCCGGATGGCCTTTGACAAGCAAACCTTGCTGCCGCTGTACAGGCTTGAAATCGGAGAAGCCGGTGAAAGCTGCGCGCTGCATATTGCAAGCCGACTGGGATTGCCGGAACATCTGGTTCAGAGGGCACACCAGGCCGCTTACGAAGAGAACCAAGCCTATGGTAGCAGGCAGGCTGTTGGCAGTCATGTCTCCCAAACAAGCCAGAGCATCGTAAACGAGTTCTCTGCACCGCAAGATAAGGCTGTAGTAATGGAAAATCCGATAAATCGTAACGACGGGAATTACCGATTTCTTTGTGTGAACGACAATCTAGCAGGAAATGAGAGCTTAACTGAAAAACAGTGCGTCGGACAGAACGCTGCATCGGCTGTTCAATCCGCATGGACTGATCAAACCATGAAAGCTCCGAATAACAGAATTAAGGCGGATCTTCCAAAAAAGCCGGCTGAAGCTCCCCGGTGCATGCGTTTTAATGTTGGGGACAGTGTGATGGTTTATCCGCAAAGGGATATCGGTATCGTTTACCGAAAGGCAAACGAAAAAGGTGAAGTTGGCGTACAGGTACAAAAGAAAAAGCTTATTGTAAACCATAAGCGGCTGAAGCTGCAGGTTCCCGCCAGCGAGTTGTACCCGGACGATTATGATTTTTCCATCATTTTTGATTCGGTGGCAAACCGGAAAGCCCGCAGGGTGCTGGGAAAGAGACATGATCCCAATCTTGTGATTGAGCTTGATACAAACGAAAGAGGTGAACCCATATGAGCATCATTATTACTGAAAAGCTAAACAAGGAATTCAGGCGGTTTAAAAAGGAAGAAGGCCTGAAGGGCAGCATCAAAAGCCTGTTCAAGCGTGAGTATATTGAAAAAAAGGACACGGTAACCTGGAACAGGCTGAAAGTAAAATATGACGGGGTGGGAATATGAAAATTCAAAAACAGTTAAAAATAATGCTGATACTGTTAAAAATGAAGCTCTCACAAAACATGGCCTTCCGCTTTTCCTTTTTTGGCGCGTTTTTTGTAGATGGTTCTTTGTTTTTGATTCAGATTCTGATGTTTCAGGTGATTTACTCACAAACTGATTCCATCGGTGATTGGAACGGGCCTCAGATGCTGCTGTTCATCGGAACCTTCTCCCTTCTGAACGCAGTGAATATGGTGTTGTACTTTTTCGGGGTGATTACCATTCCGGAGAAAATAAAAACAGGGCAAATGGATCTGTATATCACAAAGCCCATCAACACGTTGTTCCATCTGTC
>JAAYJG010000560.1 GCA_012523055.1 Ruminiclostridium sp.
AACTTTTATTGTTGGGTAACCCTGTCAGATGATCATAAAAGGCCAGCTTGCGAATCTCTTTTTCCATACCAATACGGGAGTCTATCTCAATTTGCAGTTCCCGGTTGGCAGCATTTAATTCCCTTGTTCTGTCAAGAACCTTTTGCTCCAACTCATCATGAGATGCCTGTAATTCTTTCTGGATTCTCTTGTTTTCAGATAAATCCTGAAACAACAACACTGTTCCATACAGCTCATTCCATTCATCGAGCAGCATAGAGGAAGAAAAAGACACCCAAAGCATCTGATTGTCCTTTCGCAGGAGCATTAATTCGTTGGCGGGTTTGATAGTGTTGTCGTGCATGTTCTTTACGACAAACTCCAGCGGTTTGCCCAGTAGTTCTTCTTTACTGTAGCCCAGCATCATTCTTGCCCCTTCATTGATATCCCTGATGCAATGGCTTCGGTCCGTGATAAGCATCCCTTCATTCATGGTTCTCAATACTTCGGCAACAATATTCTGAGGGTTCAGGTTCATCAGGCGGTACCTTTTGATAGAATACCAAATACCATAAACCGGAATAACAATAAAGCAAACCGTTAATGCGGGTACAATTGGCTTTCCAAGAACAGGAAGAATGATGTCGGTCAGCGAGCCCAGCACAAAAACGGCGATGATAGTAACAACAATGATTTTGGCCTGTTTTTTTTCTCTTTTCAACGGTGACTGTTTTCCCCAAAACAGAATTATGAAAATGCTGGCCAACACGTAGGTACAGTAATAAAGGGGCAAATAAAAATCAATCAGCAGACCGTTTCCACCGCTGTTCCAATAGGACCAGCCATATTTCGACCTGACGATCAAATCTTCAGTAACAGGGTTGTAGATGTAGTAAATGTAAATAGAAATCATAGCGGGCAGATAAAACAGGCCCAGGTACAAGGGGTTACTCAACAGCCTGTCTTTCTCGACCAGTACCAGCAGGAAATGAAGCATCAGGCAGTAAACAAAACTCCAGAAAATTGTAGCAGTCTGTCTGAAAACTGTCGCTGTCGCAGCATCAGAGGCGGCATTCATCAGCATCAGTGCCGTGGACCACAGCGATAAATCCAGGCAGAACACAAAAAAAATACGGTTCAGTTTGTTCTTAATATCATACATCAATGAAAAGGTACCAATCAAAATGTAAAAAATGCTTGTCAGTAAATATACAATTACCATGAAGTTCATAAGTTATTAACTCCAGTCCCTGACTATTTCTGTTTATTCTTTCCCATTGGAAGGTTCTGCTAAACCAAAATATCTGCCATTACGACAAAATTTTATTTATTTCTATCACTTATACATTTTTTTCTAATGCAGAGATGTAGTTTTTCGATGAACAGTTTTCCCTTTTCCTGCTTTTTTTATATCGTTCCTTTTGCCTCTTTCTTTTTTCTTTGTCTGTACAGCAGGCCTTTCAGATCTTGGAGAAAGCAGAAAGCCGATTAATTCCTCATTTTTTGTAAGCCGCAGCGCTTCTTTGACCAATGCATGATTGCCGGGTTTATAAAACTGCAGCAGCGCCCTTTGCATGGCCATTTCCTTTTTGCTTTTGGGAACATACACCTCTTCACCGGTTTCAGGATGAATTCCGGTGTAATACATACAGGTAGCGATGGTTCCCGGCGTAGGATAAAACTGTTGAACCTGATCAGGAACAAACCCCGTTTTTTTCATATATACAGCCAATTCCACCGCGTCCTGCAAGGTGCTGCCAGGGTGCCCGGATATAAAATAAGGGACGAGGTACTGTTTCCTGTCTTTTTTTTGATTCCACGCTTCATATTTCTGCCTGAATGCTTCATACACCTCGGGTCCGGGCTTGCGCATCAGCCTAAGCACCCGTTTGGATACATGCTCCGGAGCCACCTTCAGCTGCCCGCTGATATGGTTTTCGCACAATTCATTGAAGAACTGGCTGTTGGTGTCGCGAAGCAAAAAGTCGTATCGAACCCCGGATCGAATAAATACCTTCTTAACTCCGGGGACATTTCGGGCAGCCTTCAGGATTTCCAGATACTCCCCATGGTCTGTCTGCAGGTTTTTGCAGGGTTCGGGAAACATGCATTCCCTGTTCTTACAGGAACCATGAGTAGCCTGCTTTTTACAGGCCGGTTTTCTGAAATTGGCCGTAGGCCCTCCGATATCGTGGATGTAACCCTTGAAATCCGGGTTTGCGGCCATGGCTTCCACTTCACTGACAATGGAAGCTTTGCTTCTGGATCGAATAATCCTGCCCTGATGAAAGGTAATGGAACAAAAAGCACAGCTGCCAAAACAACCACGATGGCTGGTGATGCTGAACTTAACTTCATCCAGCGCCGGTACCCCTCCCTTTTGAAGATAGGAAGGGTGCCAGGTGCCCGTATAGCCAAGCCCGTAAACCCTGTCCATCTCTTCGGTGGTCATGGGCAACCGCGGAGGGTTCTGAACCAGGAGCCTTTTTCCGTGGGGCTGGATGACCGTACGACCCCAGAAAGGATCCTGCTGCCGGTACTGCAGCATAAATGCCTGGGCAAATTTTCTTTTGCTTGCTGTAACCTCCTCGCAGGACGGAAGCACCAGCACCTTGTCCGTTTCACATTTCTCTTGCTCTAACGCCTGCTGTACCTCGTTCGGCAGGTTTTCATCCGCCGCCGCCATATAACAGGTTCCGCGAATGGCCTTCAGCTTATGAACGGGAACTCCTTTTTGCAAGAGGGCGGCAATTTCCAAAATGGTGTTTTCACCTTCGCCGTATATCAGCAAATCAGCGGCGCAATCCGCCAGCACCGACGCTCTGACCCTGTTCTGCCAGAAATCATAATGGGCAAACCTGCGAAGGCTTGCTTCCATTCCGCCAAGAAGTATCGGGGTATCCGCAAAGGCTTCCCTGGCCCTGTTTGAATAGACAATCGCTGCCCTGTCAGGCTTGTGTCCCCTTTCACCCCCCGGTGAATAACTGTCTTTTCTTCTTGGAAGGCCTGATGCCGTGTAATTGTTCACCATTGAATCCAGTACGCCTGGAATGATCAGAACGCCAAGCATTGGTGTTCCCATGCGTTTGAAGCTTTCAGCATTGTTCCAGTCGGGCTGGGCAATGATTCCCACCCTGTAGCCTTCATCCTCGAGCAGCCTGCCAAGAATCGCGTGACCGAAGCTGGGATGATCCACATAGGCATCCCCGCTGACCAATAAAAAATCAAGGCTGTCCCAGCCCCGGTCTTTCATTTCAATTTGATTGACAGGTAAAAAATCGTTCATCCAATATCCTTTCAGGAAAAGGGTTTTACAATTTGTACTGAAGTTGAAGCCAAATTTCCTGTGCTGTTACGATACCATCAGGGATTTGTACCCGGGATGATTCTGCAGCGTTTTGAAATCCAAATCCTTTTTTATTCGGACAAGGTAAACCGGATCCAGCTCAATGACACGCTTTAACAGATCCACTGCCACGTCCTTTTCTCCCATATGCGAATATACCTTTGACAAACCATACATCAGCTCCGCATCATCCGGATGATTGTTCAGACCCTGTTTTAGGATGCGGATGGCTTTTGAGTAATCCCGGGTTTGCAGCAGCGCGGCGGTAAAATAGTTGACAAGAACCGGATCCTCCTGATTTAGTTCATAAGCCCTGTCAAAAGACGCCACGGCATCTTCCTGACGTCTGGCCATATCCAGCACGATACCACGGTTAAACCACAGCTGATAGGACTTATCAAACTGAACAAGCCCCTTGTCGAAAACCTGAACCGATTCCCGATACTGCTTCATCTGCCCCAGCAAAACACCAAGATAATTCACTGCGTCCTCCTGGTAGTCATCCCCCTGCAGGGATTTATACAGAACATCCGCGGCTTTCTCCTTTTGTCCCATTTCATCCATCAGTGTACCCGCATTGTACAGAAGAATACTGCTTTGCGGATGGGCTGAAATCCCTGCTTCGTAGGTTTTCAGGGCCTTTGTCTTTTCCCCGAGGGATCGCTGGGCCAGCGCCAGGTGATAAAAATGGGAGGGTTCGGTGGGCTCCAGATCAACCAGCTCTGAGAAGCACTCCTCCGCTTTGTCAAACATCTTTTCCTTCAGTGCCGACTTACCCTTCCATTTCAGGGCTTCCAGCTGCTTATCATCCGCTTTTGCCACTTCATCCAGCACATCAAGGGCTTTTTTCGTTTCACCCTTCTGGTAATAGATGCTTCCAAGTACAATCCTCATGCTGTTATCCCGCAGGTCACCCCGCCCTTTTTCAAGATATTCGATAGCTTTTTCGCTCATTTCAAGGGCCAGATAAGCACGGGCAATATTCTTAAAAACCACCGTCAAATCCGGTTTTGTTTCCAGTACCTTTTGGTAATGTCGAAGGGCATGTTCATATTTGCCCAGGTGATACAGGGCATAGCCCAAATAGAAATGAAGCATGGTTTCCATCTCTTGGGGCGTGTACTTTTTTTGTTTGTTGTCTTCTTTTGATTCCTTCGCGGTGCGTTGTTCCTTCTGAACGAATTTCAGGCCGTTGTTCAAAAATTTATAAGCCTCACGGTATTTGCCAATAAAGCAATGTAAATAACCCGCATTATAAGCAACACCGGACGACACGGGCAGAATGGCTGAAAGCATCTTGTATTTTTCAGCGGCGATTTCATACCTATCCAGGTTGATCAGGCGCTGCGCAAGGATCAATTGCTTTTTTACGTTTTCCAGAACCTGTTCGTCACCAAGTGTGATGCTGCGATATACATCCATGGCATGAATCTCATTCTTCCACAGCTCGGCATTGGTTGTAAAGCTTGTGACATTCCATATACCGGACTTTTTCCCTGCTTTTTTTTCCAGGAAGGGCTCACGGATCCCCGTTTTTTGAAGCCTTCTGGAAAAGGCGATATGATCAAACACCACCACAGACAGGGGCAGGATAATGCCTGCAACGATAATTCCAAGCTCGACCGCCGGGGTTGTCAGAACATCTTCAAACAGTGAAAAAACCGTTACCGTTGCAGCCATAAACTGCAGAACCAAAATCAGAATGGACACCGGGCTTGGCTTTTTAACGAAACGATTCATGATATACAGCGCTAACAGGCAAATTACAACAGCCGTAAATATTAATGGAATATTCATTCCCGTCCTCCGTTTGGTTCTCTGATTCAGCCTTGATCAAAGCTGCTCATCTTCATCTCTTCCCACTGTTCCCTGCTGATCAGGACCCTTCTTGGTTTGCTGCCCTCAAAGCCGCTGATAATTCCCCTTTCGGCAATCTGGTCGATCATTCGCCCTGCTCGGGCGTATCCGACCTTGAAGCGCCTTTGGATCAAAGAAACCGACGCCTGCCCGCAATCAATGAACATTTCGATCACCTGGGGCAAAAGTTCATCGGCTTCCATATCCTGATCGGGTGAATCAGTGTTGGTGGCGGCAATCTTATCAATAATGTCTTCATCATATTGTACCACGACCTGGCTTTTGACATACTCGACGACCTGTTCCACCTCTTTGTCGGACACAAAGGCTCCCTTCACGCGGATGGGTTTTTGCAGCCCCACCGGGTAATACAGCATGTCTCCCTTGCCCAGAAGCTTTTCAGCGCCGGCCATGTCCAGAATGGTTCTGGAGTCTACCTGTGAGGAAACCGCAAAGGCGATTCTTGAGGGGATATTGGCCTTGATCACGCCGGTGATGACATTCACTGACGGCCGCTGTGTAGCGATGACAAGGTGCATTCCGGCGGCACGGGCCATTTGCGCAAGCCGGCAGATGGAATCCTCCACGTCATGGGGCGCAACCATCATCAGGTCGGCCAGCTCATCGATGATGATGATGATCTGCGGCAGCTTGAAGCCCTCTCCCGCCGCTTCGATGTGGTGATTGTAGCCTGCGAGATCGCGAACCGATGCATCTGCAAACAGCTTATACCGCATAACCATTTCCTGCACGGCCCACTGCAGGGCCCCGGCAGCCTTTGATGGATCGGTAACCACAGGGATTAACAGATGCGGGATGCCATTATAGACGCCAAGCTCGACCACCTTCGGGTCGATCATCAAAAGCTTTACCTCTTCAGGGGTAGCCTTGTATAAAATACTGCAAATAATGGAGTTAATACATACGCTTTTTCCGGAGCCTGTGGCACCGGCTATGAGCAGATGGGGCATTTTCGCCAGGTCTATGATCACATTTTCGCCGGAAATGTCCTTGCCCAGACCAACCGCCATGCGGGATTTATACTTTACAAAATCCGGGGTTTCAAGAACCTCGCGCAGCATAATGGGCGCAACCTCCTGGTTGGGTACCTCAATGCCCACAGCAGCCTTGCCCGGAATGGGGGCCTCGATACGGATTCCCTGGGTTGCCAAAGACAACGCAATGTCATCCACAAGAGCGACAATACGGCTGACGCGCACACCTGGACTGGGTGCAAGCTCATACCGTGTAAAGGCGGGTCCGATGGATACATTGATGATTCTGGCATCGATACCAAAGCTTAAAAGGGTGTCTTCCAGCTTTTTCACATTCTCTACCGCTGTGGCTTTTATTTTTCTGGTGTTCAACCCACCATCGGCCGGAGCATTCATGCATGAAAAAGGAGGAAACTGGTATTCACGATCGAGCATGGGCTTCACACGGATGCTGCTGATTGGAGGCTCTTCATCGGGCAACGCATGCTTTTTGGGTTCTTTCTTTTCCTTCAGCTGGATGGGGATTTGCCCGGCAGGTGCCGGTTTGGGTTCAGTCTGAACTTCTCTGCCAGGCCCCTCTTTATTGGTGGGGTTTCTTTCCAGTGGAAAATCAATGATTTTCCCGCGGTTGGGCTCCCTGAACGGCTCATGCTGAATGGAGGGCTCTGACCTGGCCGGTATCGGTTCATCCAGTTCCTTTATAAAAACAGGTTTATCAACTTCTTCTATATCCCCGTTGTTGTTTTCCTTTGATGCATACAGCTGTTTCACCTGTCCGACCGTTGTGGTGACCATGTTTTTGACTGAAACCTCTGTAATCATCAAAGCCAGCACAATGCCAAACGCCCCCAATACGATGATAGTACCCGTTCTTTGAAGGATCATACACAATGGAACACTCAATAGCCCTCCCAGCAAACCACCGTTGATGGTATGGGGAGGTTCGATAACCATACGGCCTTCCCTAAAGAATTGATTCAAATATTTTAGAAACGACATATTCGCATAAGTGTCCTTATCGTATGAGCCTGCATGAAAGATAGCCCCCACCACCACAAGGAGCAGAAAAACCTGAATAGTCTTATTCCTGATTTGGGGCCTTTGCGGATAAAAAATTATCAGGATGCCGTAAATAAGCAGGATTGGCGGCAGAAGGTATGCGATGGAACCAAGTATCCCCGTAGATATGTACAGAATAATTTCACCCACAAGCCCTGTCAGATCCCTGATATAAATGCTAAGACCGCATAAAATGCTGAATGCGATGAGTAAAATGCCGGCGAACTCTTTATGCTGCCTCTTCTTTTCCAGGCTTTTCAGCCTGGTTTGTGAAACAGCTTTTTTTGAGCTGGTCTGGCTGCTTTTCACGGGTTTTTTCGTTCCTGTGCCCTTCACCGACGTTTTTGAAGAAATGGATTTGCTGCTGTTTTTAGCACGATGTCCTGTGCTTTTCTTTTGTATCTTTTCACTCACGGCTGTTCCCTCCAGACATTCCATTCATCCCTACTATATCATATCTCACAGCGAGGTTGCAAACCGCGAAGCATGAAAATCACCGTAACATATTCTGCTGCAGTCGCGCTTGTTTATTGCCAGTAGTACCATTAACGGATATTTCCGCAAGCACCAACCCTTCGTGTTATGATTCTCCTTCGGAAAACTGGAGTTGGTGCAGACGATGATATAGGCTTTTGTGTTTCTCCGTCTTGAGGATGTTTTTTTTGACGCATGCTTGTTCACCGGAAATTGTTTCTGGAATTTTATTTCATTATACCATTCAATTACCGGTGTTTCTACACCTGATATGGGTTCATACCCCATTTTAATCAGTTCATATGTTACTGCAGAGGTACGTGTTTTATCCTGAGCACAGCGATGTCATCCTGAGTGCAACGAAGGATCTGGAAAGGAGTAATGCATAAATCCTTCACTTCTTCAGCAGGCTGCGCCTGCTTGCCTCTGAACACTAACTTATGTTCATCCGGTTATACCCTGTTTTCCATGAAAGTGATTGATTTATCAGGGAAAAGGTGGTATGCTGAATACAATCTTATCTTTATGCAAAGCCTGCATCCTTGCAGGAACGAAAGGAGCTGTTCTGTTTCATGAGTTTTGATAGTAAGGTGGTCTTCGATTAAAACAGAATATTGGGCACGGTAAACTCTTTCAGAAAGCAACTGGAGAATCGATTCAGTTACGAAGCAACTTCTGAGGTTGCGTTCCAGGTTCTTTTTTTTACCCGTGCCGCCAAGCTAACCTTTCGTAAATACTGTAAACTTTAATGGGTACATCGAATGGGTGTACCTGTTTTTATTTCGGTATTCCTTGTAAAAACCGCAGTTTGCAGCCGAGAAGGCTGCTTGTTGCGGTATTTTTGTGCGCCGAAAAGCCGGCTCTGTGACAGCGGAGTTTTCAACAAACCCTTGAAAGGAGTTGATGTGTAATGAGCAATTACGCTTGTATTTTGGATTATTTACAAACAATGAATTTACAAAACCATGGAATGATTAAACAATTGGAGGTATTGAAACATTGTACAAACACAGTGGCAAAACCATGAATGTATTTGACAATCAAAACAACAGAACGATGAACTTATTGGATAGTTGGAGGAACGATACTATGAATCTATTGGATTACGGATTGAATCCAGATATGCCATATGAAAAAAATGAAGGGATTTTCGCCAGAATTACAGCGGTTCACAAGGAAAGATATGAGCTTGTTTGTGAAATGGGTGAATGCTTTGGACGGTTGAAATCAAGCGTTTATTATGGAGATGGTTCAGAAGAGTTTCCTACAACAGGGGATTTCGTAACCATCAACTACAACCCAAGTGGGGATAGCCTGATTTTAAAAACCCTGCCCAGAAAATCTAAATTTGCACGCAACGATTTTTCAGGGCATGCCGCAGGATATGTGAAGACGGTTTTGGAACAGGTGGTTGCGGCGAATTTTGATGATGTGTTTATCCTGGCGTCCCTGAACAAGGACTTTAATGTAAGACGTATTGAGCGCTACATGACCCTCGCCTGGCAGAGCGGAGCCGTACCGGTGGTCATTCTGACGAAAGCCGACCTGGTTGAGGATTTTTCCGTGCAAATCCGGGAAGTGGAAAAGATTGCTGCCGGGGTTACCGTTTATGCAGTAAGCGCAAAAACCGGTTTCGGGCTTGATTTACTGTCAGATAGCCTGAAGCCGCGTAAAACAATTGTCTTTCTTGGTTCGTCAGGCGTTGGTAAATCAAGCCTGGTGAACGCACTGGCCGGCGAAAAGGTCGTGGCGGTGAAAGACATTCGCGAGGATGACAGCAGAGGGCGCCATACCACCACTCACCGCCAGCTGATCATGCTGAAAAGCGGTGTGATTATCATCGATACGCCTGGCATGCGGGAGCTTGGCATGTGGGATGCAGGAACCGGTCTTGGCGAGGCCTTCAGCGATGTGGAGCAGTTTTTGGGACACTGCAGGTTTGCCGACTGCAGACACCAAACCGAGCCTGGATGCGCTGTGAAAGCAGCCCTTGAGACCGGAGAACTTTCCCTGGACAGATGGAACAGCTATAACGGGCTAAAGCGTGAAATTAAATTCACAGATGACAAGGCGGGATACTTACGCCAGAAAGAAAAAGGTCATAAGGATATCTCCATATGGAACAAACAGAGAAAAAGAATGGGGGATTTTTAGCACAAGTGTAGCACAAGGGGACGGTTCCTCTGTGTTACTGAAAATGCACAGAAGAACCGTCCCCTTGTGACGCCTTGTGATCCCCATTGTAATCCTTGTGATCAACAGAAAAAAAATGGGTGGTTTTAGCCACCCTGAATGTCTCTGATTTCGGCCAGAATTCCCGTTGCGTTCCGAAGCAGCTTCAGGTTTTCGTTGATTAACCCAATCCTCTGCTGAACACAGGCATAGGATCGCAGCGGATCCTCGGGGGTGTTCATGCAATAATCCAGCATTCTGTCAACCGTGGTCACCGCCGCATGGCAGCGCGTATCGGACGACGCGTAATAAATAATTAGTTCACCGTTTGGCCTTGTAACGGCACCATTACAGAACACAACATTCCCCACATCCCCGATATACTCATCCCCCCGGGGCGCAATTAAAAAGCCTCCCGGGCGATGGGTCACCCTCCAGGGCTGTTGCGGATCGGTCAGGAAGGCATAGATCACATAACGCAGGCCTGCTGCCGTTCCACGAACACCATGGGCTATGTGCAGCCAACCTGCAGCTGTTTTGATCGGAACCGCTCCCTGCCCGTTTTTGGTTTCCTTAATGGTGTGGTACTGGCGGTCATCGACGATGATCTCTTCCCCGATAGAAGCCGGATTCATTGTTTCCGAAAGCCCCCACCCAATCCCCCCGCCGGAGCCGGCATTGATAAAGCCATCCTGCGGGCGGGTATAGAAAGCATATTTTCCATCCACAAACTCGGGATGCAACACCACATTTCTTTGCTGCGGAGATTGAGTTTTCAAGTCGGGCAACCTTTCCCAGTGCACCATATCAGTGGTTCGGACAATGCCGCATTGGGCGACGGCGCTGGATAAATCCCCGGCTGGTGCGCTCGGGTCACTTCTTTCCGTGCAGAAAAGACCATATATGTAACCATCCTCATGCCGGGTCAACCGCATGTCATACACATTGATATCCGGGTCATCTGTTTCGGGGATCACAAGCGGATAATCACTGAAACGGAACCCATCTATGCCATTATCGCTTTTAGCAATGGCAAAAAAAGATTTTCGGTCGTTCCCTTCAACCCGTGCAACCAGGCATATCTTCCCATCAAACTCAATCGCGCCGGGGTTAAAGACGCAGTTCACACCCAACCGCTCCATCAGGTACGGATTGGTTTTTTCGTTCAGATCATACCGCCAGAACAGCGGAACATGTTCGTTGGTCAGTACGGGATATTTGTATCTGGAGAAAATACCATTGCCCAAAGGCTCTTTTACATTTTTTCTGGTAATTAAAGCGCGGTGACTTGTTGCCAACTGTCTTAATCTGTCGTTGAAATCATTCATATATGCATTCCCCTTGAATCATATAGTTTGTGTTAGTCGCCCTGAGCGTTACGAAGGGGCGTTCCCGTCACGTTGAATGCTTGAGTGCCAACTTGTCCATCAGTCTCGAAAAGATCAACAGGGGGTAGTATTACAAGCTTTAGTTCAGCTTACACATACAGAGATTACCTTGCCGGGGGTTATGACGGCAGTGCCGGTTTCTTTCCGATCCACGTTCCCCGCCCGCCGCAGAAACTCAAACATGGCCCGGCTGTTATGATAGGGGCATTTCCACGGCTCTACCTTTGCAAGCGTTTCATCGGGGATGCCGTTTCTGGATACGCAGCTGAACCATTCTCCATCCTGATGGTCAATCACATACTTGTATATGAACTCCCAGGTTTTCAGCATGGGTTCGAGATACTTGTCAGCCCCCGTAAGGCACCAGAGATTTGCAAGTCCTGCAATGGCCTCGGCCTGGGGCCACCATTCCTTCCGAAAATCAATCTGCGCAGCGGATAATGCTTCGTTGTAGATACCTCCATATACCTTGTCATAGCCCTCTTCCAGCACCGCATCAACCATTTTGACAGCAATATCCTGTACTTTGCTGATGATCGACGGCATCTCCAAAACCTCTGCCGCCTCGCACAACAGCCAGCTTCCTTCGATATCATGCCCATAGGATACAACAGGAGACAGGGATTGCCATTCCTCTGTAAAAAACAGCCTGAAATGATTTGTATCGGGGTCGATAATTTTTTCCAGGGTAAGCTTGATAAGCCCTTGAAGCTTGCTCTTCAGCCCATCATTCTTCCACACCCTGTAAAGGTTTGTGTACGCTTCGAGGATATGCAGGTGGGTGTTCATCGTCTTGACGGCGTTAATGTCTTTTTGACTGAGGCGCATGTCGATAATTTTTTCCCATTGCTCGGAAAAAGCATCGGTGTAACCGCCATGGACAGGATCAAGGCTGTACCTTTCAATCACATCATACAGGCTTATGGCCATATCCAGGCTCTCCTGGCTGCCAAATGCCCTGTAATATTCACTTAGCCCATAAATTCCAAAAGCAATATTGTAAATCTGCTTCTTTTTGTCGATGGGGTTTCCACGATAATCCGCCATCCAAAACAGGCCTGAATTGAAAGGATCCCAGAAGGCCTTCTTCATGAACACAAATGCGTGATCCGCTGCCCTGCGGTATGCTTCAAGGCCATAAACCCGGTATGCGGTGGAATATGTCCACAGTATCCTGGAATTGAGTATACTGCTCTTTGGGGCTGTTTTGTCGATTTCCAGGCTGCTGGTAGCATAGCCGTAATAGCCCCCCTGTTCTTTGTCCGTCATATATTTCATCCAAAAAGGCAGAATATTATCTTCCAAATCTGTCTTTACCTGTTCAATCATCGCTGTAATACGCTGCTGCAAGCAGATCCCTCCTTAAATACCCGGTTACTTTACCGACTCTCTTTCAATCAGAATGGTGCTCAGCAGTATTTTAACCGGTACCGCATCCCTGTTCTTCATGATGACCATCAGCCGTTGTACTGCCTTTTCCCCCATCAGTTCCTTCTGAACATGCATGGTGGTGAGCCCGGGAACACATTCCTCGGATCTTGGTATATTGTCAAACCCGGTCACTGAAATCATTTGCGGGGTCTGAACTGAAATTTCCTCCAGGGCTTTTACAAGGGCAATGGCTAACGCATCGTTGGCACAGACCATCGCATCGGGCAGGTTTGTTTTCATTTCAGAAATTTGATCCAAAAGCTCGCGGTATGTTTCCGTGTCCGCAAGAATGCTCCATTGCGGGTTGGTTTCAAGCTTCCAGGCTTCCATGGCCCGGTTATAGCCCTGGAACCGGTCATAAAAGCTGGATGCGTAACGGGGGTCACCTAAAAAACCTATCCTTTTAAACCCTTTTTTGATCAGATATTCAGTCATCCGGTAACTGCCCGATATGTTGTCGGTAAGGATATAGTCCATGGCCAGGCTGTCATAATACATATCCACAACCACGACCGGCAAACCGAATTGCCTGATGGCTTCCACCGTATCCAGGGTGAACCGTCCAAGCGTGATAATTCCGTCCACAATGCCCTGTCGGATGCACAGCGGTGTTTCCGGGAAGGTTTCACCGTCCATATAATAAAGGATGACATTCAGATGGTGTTTTCTGGCCTCCTTTTCAATTCCGAACTGGATATAGCTGAAAAACTCTACATTCATAACGCTTCTGGGCAGAAATAGACAGATATTTTTCAGCCGCTCCCCACCCTCCGGGACGATGCCGCTTTTTTTCTCATAAACATAACCCATTTCCCTGGCAGTATTGTGCACCAGTTCCCGGGTCTGCTCACTAATCACCGGCATATTCCGCAGAGCCAGTGATATGGTATTCTTTGATACCCCCAGCTTTTTGGCGATATCCTCCATTTTAACCTTTTTCGCCATGTTGTCCTCCAGAGCACCGGATTGTTTTACATCAGTATAACATAAAATCAAATAAAGTAAAATGATTTATTAATAATGTAATATGATTAAAGTTTACAAACAAAGATTCAAGCGATTCAAGAAAAACTAATGGGACGATTCCTGTGCACAGGGGTGCACAGGGGGACGGTTCTTCTGTGTTAACGAAAATGCACAGAAGAACCGTCCCCTTGTGTTCCTTGTGTTCTGAATGCTTACTTTTTGACGTTAAACAATGGAACAATCAATGTGAAAATTGGCAGCAGCAACGCGGGGTATATAGGCTGGTACCAGGACAAAGTGGCAAACGGGCCTCCTAAAGCCATTACCCAAATGATAAATGAGAAAAAAGACACGATGATTTGATCCCAGGCCGGTTTCTGATGGGCCTGATTCGTAATGCGCCATACATAAAGAGGTGTTAGAACCAATAAAATAACAAACACCATCCAGTATGCCCCTGCAGGGGCCTGATTGGATGCATTGATGATCCCCTCCAGGGTAACATAGGCTGCAATGATCTCCGTGGGAATATACTTGATGACCTTCATTTTGTAATCATCCGCAACAAGCTGGGTTTCGACGGGCTGCTCCGCCCCATTCTTCGGTATTGCCGCCGGAACCGTTTTTAAAAATGTTTGTACTGCCGACCCGGTTTGTGCTTCTTTACATGCATGAATAATTCTGCGTCCCATGACATTCCCCTTTCAAAACACAAGGATGCATTTTCTCTTTCAAAGAAACGAGTTACTCCCTGTGAAACTTAAACATATTCATACAATAAAGATATTCAGGGTTGGAATGTATGAGACATGAATGTACAAATTGATTCTAATCTTTTTTCTGTTTGCTTCGGATGATCGTTATGATAATGAAAGCCACCACAGCTAGCACAATAACAATAACAGCTGGGATTAACAGGTTTCCCCGTTGAATCGGGTAAGGCTCCGGAGCAGCGTCGGCGAATACGGCCTGATTGCCTGCAAACACTGTAAAAAGAACGGTCGTGAGGCATAAGCTCCACTTTAATGATACCTTTCTCATATTGAATTCTCCTTTCATCATTAACAAGCGTTTCTATTCGTATAGCTTTATCAGCCCCTGGCTGAAAAGTTACATAGGTACGGAACAACTTAGCCTTATTACAGATAGTGATACCCCACCACCACCGGTTGCCTGCTATGCGGGCAGGCTTTCATAACACTTATGGGAGAGTTGGACGGCTTACATTAAAACCAGTCCAACCGTATAGGAAATTGTATTCGCGGCCAGCGACAGGAAGAACCACCGTTTTGTATTATTGTTCAACCCATGGCAGATCAGCCTGTACTCCACCCAAACAACCGCCATTTCCAGCACGACGATAACAAAACTGCAGGGCGGAACAGGATATATCAAATATATCCACCTGTAAATGATATTGAGAACCGGGTTGGTCGCTACATTCACCAAGAGAACCAGCAAGTAGCCAATCCATTTCGTACCAAAGAAGAATGCCGCCACAACTTCTTCAAGCACGATGGTCAGCAGCAAAGCATAGCCAAATTGTACGAGGAGCTCACTGCTTTGCATTTTTTTTACGAATTTTCAGGATGATTACGATAGCGATTACTGTAAGTGCAAGACTAACCATGCCGAGTATCAACACCAGCCCAGCGTTAGGGCCGACGGGGCCGGCAACAACATCAGCAAAGGCGACGTTACCTGTAAAAAGAAACATAGCAATTCCCACCATCAGGCTACATAGTGGTTTGAACAGATTCTTCCTCATGACTTTGACTCCCTTTATGAACAGATTCTTCCTCATGATTTTGACCCCCTCTATAAATAGATTTTTTCTCATGACTTTGACCATCTGTAAGTACATATTCTTTCTGCGGTATGGAAAAGAACATCAGAATAACGCTGAGAATAATACAGATAAAGGTTATCCATTGGTTTGCAAAGAATTCTTTCCAACCAAAATAAATAAAATAAGTTCCTATGATAAGGGCCAGTGTTGTTAAGCCAAAAGCAAATCCGGAATAACCCTGAAGATGATCGGCAATTTCCGTGACTGTGACGGCCATCGTCAGGTTAAATAGAAACAACCCGGCCAACGAAAGAACTATACCCGACTCACAGAAGGCAAGCAACGGTGCGGATAATAAGAGAGCGATGACTGTCGTGTTTCGCCTGCCGGCCCAATCGGATAAAACCCCTCCTGCAGCTTTGCCCAGCGCTATCGTCATCACCATCAGCAACCCGATTGCATTCGTGCTTTTCCATGGATAAACCCCCACTGAACCGACAACTGAACGCAGAACAATTACGAGTAACAGCAGCAGAAGAGGCAGCAGTGTTAAATTCTTGTTTTGCTTTGGTGCTGCAGTGGGAATGTTGCAGGGTAAATGCGGGATTGGCAAAACCGCTATTGCAGTAAGAGCCATCGGAACGATAACAAACCATGGTTTGAAAAGCAGAGTCTGTGATGCAAGGCCTCCCAAAAAAAGGCCTATGGTACCGGGCGCGACGAAAACCCCGGCATAAGCAGCCCTCTGCCTGTCTATGTTCAGGCTGTAGACTCCTCCTCCGATGTGAAACATCGCATTACCAAGGCCAGCCGCCACCGCCGCAGCAAAAGGAGCGTGCATGAAGGCTGCCGAGCTTCCGACAAGGATGCAGCCGCAGCATGCGATGAAATTGGTGTGACCGATTTTATCTGCCAGCAATCCGAAGAAGGGCTGAAGCCCGAAAGCGATCGTGTTGTAAAGAATAATTGCCAACGCAAGGTTGAGCGTATTTTCATCTGACCCTGAGGTTGAAGAAAGCACCACCAGACAGCACGCCCCATCTACAAGCAGATGGCCCAGGCTGTAGAGGATAAGCCCCCATTTTTTGTTCATGATTTCCCCCTTTGACAGTTGTTTATAAACTACAGATCATTTTTTTCTTTTTTTACGGAACAAATCGATAATGAGCAAGAATCCGACAGCAAGAGCAATCACAAGAAGGCTGAATAGCACCAAAGAGCGAACATCTGTAAATGGTGCAAAGCTAACGGGATTAGCAAAAGCGGTACTGCCGGTGTTCATGAAAAAAACAAGCGCTGCCGTCAGGCTGAATATTACTTTGAATTGCTTCTTTTTCATATCTCCAACCCCCATTATCAATATATAATTCACCATCACCCGCTCAGACCAAATGATAGAACTGCTGCCGGCTTGGTGAATATATGTTTTTTGTATTAGCTCGATTGTATACGAAATCAGGAAGGTTTGCAAGAAATGCACAAAAGTCAATTTCTCCTGCGGATTCAGCGGGTTGTTAGTGTATAATTTCTGAAGGCAGTAAAGATGGCAACTGTATAATAATGTAAAATAATAAAGGGAAGAGATAAACTCTTCCCCAATCCATCAAAATCATCTACAATGGAATTTACGAAAAAACAA
>JAAYJG010000561.1 GCA_012523055.1 Ruminiclostridium sp.
AGAAACCTCTGTGTTCTTTCCATTGACGATGTACTTCATCTTAACATCCCCTTTCAGTTTTTCACAACCCCATGCCGCTAAAGGAACCCCGGTTTCAGGAAAACCCTCATCGAACATGGCTCTGTTTTCCTGATTCTATTTTACCACATTTTTACCCCAAATTAATAAAAATAAACACTAATCTGGCTTTCCTGGTTCACAGGTGTTGTGACAAATACTCAACCGGATTAAAAAAGTCGGTGAAATATTCACATTTCCAATCCACAATAAGCACATCTGGCGAAGAATCAAGGGTTTTCAGCCTGGGGATAATGTGGATAAAGTTGTGCATAACCGGCTATTATTCGGTTTTTGCCTGTGGATAAGTTTTTCAGATATTACAGGAATGTAAAAAAAACGACATTCGATTATGTCGGCTTTGCAGGTAATTAAGCATATTTTCATTAATATTGCTTTTATTTGTTAACTCTTTATCAAAAAAAGCAACTGTGGAAGTAATCGTAACCCGGATAACCATGTTTACACAGTGATAAAGCTGAACCCTCCAAGCTGGCTGCCAGGCCCGCATAACCGTCATGAACCAGGAAGCCTGCTCGGAAGGTCGGTTCAATCGTGAAAAGCATGTATCTGGCTGTACCAGGTGAATCCGATGAACATGCTTTCCGAAAGGTCCGCTAGTGCGTATTCACTCTTTCCGCCCCGTTGGTCTGGAGGATGTTTGTGATGTCATCCACCTTGTCTTCCTCTGTTTTCATTGTAAACACAACCTTACCGCTCTTGACATCGGATTCATACCTTTTGCTTTCTTCCTCCGGTATGCCCAAATCCACAAGCCCGCCAATGATACCGCCGGTTGCCGCTCCGCCGATAAGCCCTGTGATTGGCCCCGCCGCAGCGATAATACCCAGGCCTGGGATCGCTACCAGGCCGGCACCGATTAACAGGCCGGCAAGCCCGCCGATAATCCCTCCGGTAACAGCACCATTGGAAATATTATCATTCACCATTCCCGTTGCATCTCTTGATTCGGTCTGATCTCCGTTTTTAGCCAGTATGGAAATATCATCTGTCCGAAGACCTCGTTCCTTAATCTCCCTGGCAGCTTTTTCCGCAAAATCCATTCTGTCGAATACACCTACTACGGTTACAGACATAAAAGCCCTCCTTTCATTTTCTTCCATGTTTGAAAACAGAGAAAAAAAACTATATATGCTGATGACTCAACATATATAGTATGTCTTTAACTGAAACGATTATTCTTTTATGTGGAAGACCACTGTTTGGTTACTGTTTACACCCCACTAATAAATTCATAAGTAGCTTTAGAGGTATGTGTTTTATCTGAGCACAACGATGTCATCCTGAGCGCAGCGAAGGATCTTGTCAGGAGTAATGCGAGATCCTTCACTTCGTTCAGCAGGCTGTGCCTGTTTACCTGTGAACAGTCTCCCACGACCCAGGTGTCGCCAAACGACACGAAACCTTGGCAACTTTCACAGGAGTAACACTGTTTGTGTTCGTTATTCAGGTGTTCCTAATCGCCGAGAAGATTTCTCAGAATATCATTTTTTACGTTAAAATCACAAATGGCCTGAAGCACTTCCTGCTTTCTGCTCACCACATTGATTTCGGTGTCGATCATATCTCTGCGGCTGATGACACCCGCATTCAATTTCATCTTCAGTGTGCTTAGCCTGCTGTTTTCCAGATCCAGCTTCTTGTTGGCCAGTTCCAGCGCATCCAGTGCCGTCAGCAGGTCATTGTGAGCATTCCGGATGGAAACCTCCAGGTTGGTTTTTGCGTCATACAGTGCTTTTTGTGCCGCTTCAACCTCGTAAACCTTTTTGTCATAAAAGTCGTTGCCCGGCTTAAGCTTTTCGGCGGTAAGAGTCAGTTTCATCTGTGCGTACTCAAGTGCTTTTTCTTTGTTATACACATCGGTATCGGCATCAATTGCCTTATCGATGGCTTTGTCCATGTTAAAAAAGCCAAGCACATAATGGGTACCTACCTTATCCAGATTATAATCAAAAGCGATTTGATTGTCATCGTCCAAATCAACATGAAGCCTTTGTTTGATGTCCAGAATATTGGATTTCAGCTGCGTCTGCGCCTTTACCAAATCGAGCTTATCCACAGACAGGGCTAAATCTTCATTGATAATATCCGCTTCGGCAATCAGGCCTTCCTGAAACTGAATTTTATCAATTCTCAGCTTCTCTTCGGTCAGTTCAAGCTTCTGCTCTTTCAGCGCAACGCTATCCTGGGCCAGCAGCACACGCATCATTTCCTGATAAACCTCAGCCTTGATCGCCCGCTCATTATCCGCTTTCTGCCGCTTGGCCACCTCAATGGCGTTTTCGGCTTCAAGCGGCGTTACCTCTCGTTTAATACTTACTTCCACAACCTCTTGCAGCGTCCCCCCGATAAATCCTTTTATAGCATCTTCCCTTGCTTTTTCCAAAGCGCTTTCCTTTGCCTTAATTATGGTATCATCCAGTGAAGGCTGAATGGAATTTTTCACGGCAGTCTCCAGTGCTGATTGATATGTGAACCTGGTTATGTTTTCCTCTGCAAAAACCAGTACACTGCAAGAGAAGACAAGCAGCAGTACAAAAAATAGAACTCGTTTCATATCGTTACTCCTCTCTGGCCTAATAACCTGGGCCAATGGAAATTGCACGGCTGAATTGATCCTTCTTTATCAGCGTGGTGATCAGGTTTATGTTCACAGCGGTTTCAAGCTGGTTAATGGCGTTTTGAAGCTGCTCCACATAAACAATGGGAATCAGGCCCGACCTATACTGATTCTCCACGGTTTCCAACTGGTTTTTCTGCTTAAGCAACTCAAGCCTTGTGATCTCCAGATCGAGATAACAGATCTGTAAATCCTGATATGCATTCCTGATTTCCTTTTCTATGGCTCGTTTTTGCTCGGACAGCTGCAGTTCCAGAGCCTCAAGCTCTGTCAAAGCATCGGCATAGTCTTCCTTGGTTTTCGGATCCGTCAAGTGGACATTTTTATGCTGGTAGATCTCAAGCCTCATGTTCACCAACTGTATTTGACGGCTGATTTCCCAGATTTCCTTTCTGTTTTTTAATGCATCGTCAACAGCCTGATCTTCCGAAATAGTGACCCGGTTCGTGGTAACAAAGGGTGTTCCTATCGTATCGTACCGGAAACCCATCTTTAGTCCAACCATTTGGTTGAATTGCCGATGCATGTTCTCAAAGTCTCTGTCAGCCTTAACGATGGCTTGTTCATACGTTTCAACCTCCAGCCTGGTACCCTCCAGATCAAGGGCCGTGATCAAGCCATTATTATATCGGGTCTCTTCCCTTGCCAGCACTTTTTGCGCCTGTTCCAGTGATTTTTGGGACAAGAGCTTGTTCCGATATGTACCATACAAGCCTGAATACAGATTGTCTGTCACATTTGCCAATTGATTTTCCACAACGCCAATTGTTTTTTCCAGTTTCTCCACTTCAAAACGCATCATTTCAGGGTAATACTCCTTGGCTAGACGCAGCTGTACCTGGGCTGGAAATTCATAATAGTAAGTATCTTCTTCATCGGTATAAGGGTTGTGGAATTTCATCTTTTCCGTATCAATATTATTAGCACTAATCAATTGATCCTTCCAAGCCTTATTCGTAAAACGAAGGTTTTCCCGAAGATTCCACAGATCGGTGGAATGCTGCCGCACCTGGGCTATTGCAGCCTGACGGTTCAGAATACCGCCGGTATCTGCCGCGCGGGATTGAGGAATCATGGCCAATATGGCATTGATGGCTATCATAACAAGGGCAACTGTTCTTTTTCTCAAGCCAAGCCCTCCTTTTTGCGTAATAACACTATTATACCAACGAAAGGACACCATGAAAAGTCTGATGTAAAGTATTTTGTGAAGCAAAATACAGCGATGAGCGACCCGTAAGCAAAGGATTTTGCGAAGCAAAATACAGCGATGAGCGACCCGTTAGTAAAGTATTTTGCGGAGCAAAATACAGTAATGAGCGACCCGTTAACCAGCAAAAAAGAGCCCCAATGGCTCTTCTTTGCTGGTGTGCCTTAATGCAAACATGATGATATGGCTGCAGGAAGGCTGATGATCCGCTCTGTACGCGGAATCATATCATTTGTTATTGTTGTTATTGTTATTTTTTCTTTCGTTCTCTCTCCTGCGTTGGACATTATTCGGGTTGACATCCTCGGAGAATTCGGTCATGTTTTCACCAAGCTGATCGTTGTTAAAGCTGTTCCTTTTCTTGTTTTCCTGATTGTTGTCTTTTCTTTGGTTGTTGTTGTTTTTGTTCATTTCTTGAACACCTCCATCATGTTAAACCTTTTTTCATTATCGCCCAATGAACATCTGGACGAGAATTTTCCCGTACTTCGGACTTTGGTAAATTCCGATACCGGTATAGTTGAAGTTTCCATTCAGGATATTCTTCCTGTGCCCCTCGGAATTCATCCACGCTTTTGTTGCGCCTTCCTCCGTACTGTTTCCTGCAATATTCTCCCCTGCTGTTTTAAAACTTATACCAAACTGCCGCATCATATCAAAAGGTGACCCGTATGTGGGCGACTGGTGGGAGAAATAGTTGTTCTGCACCATGTCTTTGGCCTTCAGCCGAGCCACATCCATCAGAGCTGCATCGGCTTTCAGAGCTGACAGTCCGGCTTTTGCCCGCTCTTGATTGATCAGGTTCAAAAGCTTCTGCTCATCCTGGGACAAACCTGCCTGTGGTGCCGTAGTAGGCTGTGGCGCTGCAGTAGGTTTGGGCGCGGACGGTGTTGACGGTGTAATGTTCCCCGGTGTGTTTACCTTGTTTGGGGGTGAAAGATATTTCCCGCTGACACACCCCACAATCCCGGTACCCGTGTCAAATATTACGTACCAGCCATCAATTTCAGCCAATACATTCACCCATTGGTTTTTCTTCAGGGTTCCTACAATCATGTGTTTGGTTGATGGCCCCTTGCGGATATTCAGTTCTGTCGTAGTGACAATCCCGCTGATAAAATCCACCCTTTCCCATGTCTGTTCCGCATTCGTCCGGGTAACAGCCGGACTCAACAGGCCAAACACGGATACAGACAGGAAGGTAAGCAGGATGACTGCAACAATTCTCTTCTTCATAGTCTCCCTCCTCATACCATGTTTTGGACCCTGCGACCGGCACCAAAAGCACAAAACCGGCTCAGGCCTTGTTGTTGGTGGAATACTTGCAGGATCCAAGTTTGCAATAGATAGTATGTCTCCGAAAGAAATGAATTATTTACAAAAATAAAAAAAATTACACAATTTCGTTTTCCGTTCCGGAAAAAGCAATTGTGTAATTTCAAAATTGGTTATAACAACGGAAGCGATTGCTTGCAATCGCAACACACCGTTATATCGAGGCGCGAGATATGCTCGCCCTGATTAAGGTAATCGGTACCCGCCACCACACGTTTTTCAGCCCTTGGCTGAAAATACGTTAAGAGGTGGGGACATCTGGGCCTCGTTATAAAGCTCTCTTAGCTCCCTAATCGCTGAACTTCTCACTGAGCATGCGCATAACCACAAAGCCCAGAATAAATGTGGCAATGGACAAAACAATGTTCAACCCGCTGGGAAGTCCTGTCTTCAAAAAAATGTCTGTGATGGATCCGGTCACAAAGCCAAGGATCAACATATAGGTCTGCCTGGGTTGGTTCTTCATGCAGTTTTCCAAAACCTTCGTCGTCGCAAGAACCCCTGCAAGAACCCCTAAACAAACGGGGATCAGATAACGCAGATCCAGTGTTGCGATGGCATTGTTCGTTTTTTCATACAGACCGATAGCCAAAAGCATAAAGGAGGTGCTTAACCCCGGAAGGATCAGTGCCACAGCAATAATTATCCCGGCAAAAAACAGGAAGACAAATTGCAGAATACCTGTTGAATTGGCCAGGTTTACAATGCTCACATCAAACAGGGACATCACAATAATGATGGCAAGGCCAATGCCAAAGAAAACCCAGTCTACCGCCCGTAATTTCTCGGCTGAGGCTTTCTTATACAACACCGGTATTCCACCAATGATCACACCAATAAACAGATAAACCATGGGAACCTCGAAATGTTCCAATGCTAATTTCATCAGATTGCTTAATGCAAACAGCCCGATAATTGCTCCAATTCCGATCGTCCCCAGGAAAATGATATTCTTTTTCATGTCCTTGAAAAAAGAACTGATGGAATGAATGATATCATCATACACGCCAAGAATAATCGCCATGGTTCCGCCGCTAACCCCGGGAACCAATGTCGCAA
>JAAYJG010000562.1 GCA_012523055.1 Ruminiclostridium sp.
AGCTGATCTATAAAAGCGAAGAAGGCTGGTCCTATATGAAATACCCCAGGGACTGCTGGGGTTGTGCGTCCTGTGTGAAGGAGTGCTCTGCCGGTGCCATCCGGTATTACCTGGGGGCGGACATCGGTGGAAAGGGTGCCTGGCTCACCACTGAAGACCGGGAAGAAGCCATCGACTTTATCATTGTCAACGGTGAGGAACAGCAGGTCATCACCGTCAACCGCAAAGAATCCAACAAATACTAATTTACATAGGGCGGGGTCCAGGTTCCTGTGTAAATCTTATGTATCTTTCGTATTTACTTTGGCCGGGGTCAGATTCCTCCATAAATATTATAACAACGGAAGCGATTGCTTGCAATCGCAACACACTGTTATATCGAGGCGGGAGATAAGCTCGCCGCCTGATTAAGGTAATCGGTACCCGCCACCACACGTTTTTCAGCCCTTAGCTGAAAATACGTTAAGAGGTGGGGCGGGGGCCCATCAAGCCTCGTTATATATCCTTCGAAAATTGCAAACAGAACTTAATTCCGGTCGGATCTCCGATGATTCAGCGGACCAACACGAAAGGAGGAGAATATACCATGCACGGAAAGGGAAAAATCAAAATAATCCCTCGGGAGGAGCTCATCATAAGAGAATCAAAAAAAATACCCTTTGGAAACGGGGAAATATGGTTCGAACAGCTCGATGCCTTATCGGTTCATAGAGATATTGTCCGGGATAAGTTTCTCAAAGACATGGAAATACTACGCAAGCCTTCATCTCCTGCCCTTGTGGCGGTATGCCTATATGAAACAGATATGGATGATGAATTGTCCGAATTGATCATTAGAACTCTTTCCAATACAGGCCGAAAGCTTCTAAAAGTTGTTTTTGTGGGAGCGAGCCGGAATCTTCAAAAAACGATGCAGCAGATCATACTCCGTTTTCCGGTTCCTTTTTTAATTGCTTTTATGGATGATTATGAAAAAGCTAAATTGTGGCTGATCCCCTCATCATGAATGCGATGAAGCATGAGGCTAGCTGAAAACAGATACCAAAGTAGATAAGAAGAGCCGAGGGCGTGAAACCCGCGGCTTTCATGGTTTTTCACTATATTTCGTTTTTAATAGGTCGAAAAGAGCTGCAGTGACTTAGCCCCAGTGGCTCATGGAGGTTACATAATATTTACACAGGAACCTGTCCCCAATGTAAATACTTACTTATCCTTATTACGTATTTCCACCCGGCGGATTTTACCGCTGATGGTTTTCGGAAGTTCTGTGACGAATTCAATCACTCTGGGGTATTTATACGGCGCGGTGACGTTCTTCACATGCTCCTGCAGGGTTTTAACCATTTCATCCGAAGCGGTATAACCTTTTGCAAGAACAACCGTCGCTTTTACAATCTGCCCGCGAATTTCGTCCGGAACGGCGGTTATCGCGCATTCCATCACAGCGGGATGCTCCATCAGGGTGCTTTCTACCTCGAAGGGCCCAATACGGTAGCCCGAGCTCTTAATCACGTCATCAGCGCGGCCTACAAACCAGAAATACCCATCTTCATCCTGCCAGGCCATATCACCTGTGTAATAAATGCCATCGTGCCATACCGAACGGGTCAGCTCATCATCCCTGTAATACCCGTCAAACAGGCCCACGGGCCGCTTGATGTCTGTACGCAGAACGATCTGACCTTCTTCACCGGTGTCGCATATGTTGCCGTCAAAATCCAGCAGTACGATATCGTACCCGGCCACCGGACGCCCCATGGACCCCGGCTTTGGATTCATCCAGGGCAGGGTTGCCAAAGCGACGGTCATTTCTGTCTGGCCATAGCCTTCCATCAGCTTTATGCCCGTGGCTTCGTAAAATTGCTTATACACCTCAGGGTTCAGCGGTTCGCCCGCGACAACGCAATATTGAAGGCTCTTGAAATGAAAATTTTTTAAATCAGCTTTGATAAAAAACCTGTAGATGGTCGGCGGAGCACAGAAGGTGGTGATATCGTATTTTTCTATCATCTTCAGCAAATCTGTCGGATCAAATTTGTGGTTGTAATCAAAAGCAAAAACGGCTGTTCCGCTAATCCACTGACCGTATAGTTTGCCCCAAACGGACTTTGCCCAGCCGGTATCGGAAACCGTGAAATGAAGCCCGTTGTCCTGAACGTTCTGCCAGTATTTCGCCGTGATGATGTGCCCGAGCGGATAAGTAAAATTGTGACGAACCATCTTTGGCATGCCGGTGGTGCCCGATGTGAAATAAATCAGCATGGTATCCTGATTGGTTGATGCCTCATTTCCTTCAGGCCTTTTAAACTCGCCAGAAAAGTTTTCAACTTCGTCGTGGTAGGTGTGCCAGCCATCTCGTTTTCCAAACAGCGTAACCCTTTTGGTCAGGGTGGGGGAATCGGACAAAGCGGCGTCAACATTATCTTGAACCTCAGTTTCGTTTACCGTAACCACCATTTTAATGCTGGCGGCGTTGTTTCGATAAATAAAATCCTTTTTTGTCAGCAAATGCGTGGCAGGAATGCAGATGGCGCCAAGCTTGTGCAGCGCAAGAATACAGAACCAGAATTCGTATCTTCTTTTCAGAACCAGCATAACCGGGTCGCCCTTGCCAATGTCAAGAGATTTAAAATAGTTGGCCGTCATGTCACTGTGGCGCTTCATGTCCGCAAAGGTAAAAATCTCTTCCTCGCCATTGTCGTCACACCATACCAGGGCTCTTTTATCGGGTTGGTTTTTTGCATAATCGTCCACGACATCATATGCAAAGTTAAAGCATTCTGGCACCATGACCTCGTAGTTATTGACGAAATCGTCATAAGATGTGAATTCAGTTTTTTTCAAAAATTTTTCTATCATAGACTTTTCTCCCTCTAAAAAATGATAGCCAGAAATTTTGCGGCTTCGCTGCCCAAAGCTTTCATGCCATGGGGCAGGGAGGCATCAAAATACAGCGAGTCACCTTTATTCATCACATATTCCTTTTCATCAATGACAATCATCAGGGTGCCTTCCAAAACATAGTTAAACTCCTGTCCGGGGTGAGAATTCTTCGATATGGAAGCGTTTTCATTCGGGCAAACAGTGACCAGAAACGGCTCTGCCTTTTTGTTGATAAAATTGTACGCAAGGCTGTGATATTGGTAGGGTGCTCTTCTTTCCACACTCATCCCTTTTCCGTCGCGAACCAGGGCATAGCGGGTTAACTTGGGTGATTTCCCGGTAAGCAACTCGGTGAGATCCACATTAAAACGATTGGCAAATTCGTTCAGAAAACCAATAGGGATATCTTGGTTCCCACCTTCGTAACTGATATACTCGTCATGGGAAACATTCAACATGGAAGCGACCTGTTGTGTCGTAAAGCCTGCAATCTCACGTAGTTCTCTCATTCTTGCCGCGATTAGTCTAATCTGTTCGGACATAAAAACACCTCTCAATCTCTATATTTTAAATATGATGCAAACTGTATCCGGCTGTGATGCGATCCTGATTGTAACGTGCTGCAAATAACCTGTGTCATAAAGCCCCCTGACCCGATGTTAAAACCAGCGGATTCAGCCGATATGCAAAAAATATTTTACAATGATTGTATCCTTTATTGGCAAGCATTACAAGCGATTTATTGTTTTTTTTCTATAAAAAGCGTTGAGAAATCTCCTGACAAGTGTTATAATGAACTCAGAAAATGTTTCATGTTCCTGGAATGTTCGTAATAAACCTATTATTTTGAACCTACAGTAGACTTACGGGAACTCGATTGTTTTTACCTGGAACACAGGCCTCAAGCTAATTCCGACATCGGTTTCGACCGGATGCAACGGCAGAGGAAGTAAGAAGGGCAAAGCAGGGTACCCACCTGGCATTTGGCTAGGTGTCAAAATGTAGGGAAACGGCATTTCGGGACATGAAATATATCTGGTTCGTGGCGTGAAAATTGCCGTGAAACAGCCTCATCGTCATTGTTTTAAAGTGCATGCTCCAAACTGAAATGGTTTGGAGTTTTCTTTTTTACTCATACTCTGCTGCAACACCCCATATAATGATCCTGCGAGAACAAGTTCAGGGTGAGTTTCATGAGCCAGGCGATCCGATCACGCTATATCAGGCGAGCTGTGCAATCTTCCTCCCGCAACAGGTTGCCTGGAAACGCAAGGTACAGCAACGGTAAATCGGTTCTTGCGAAAAGGATCATCATCCAGGCCACGGTTTGTATCATCATCGTTTTTTTATGCATCCTGTGCCGGAACAGTACCGAAGAGCTGCCCCAACGCATTATTGCCGAAATTCGTGTCCGCGTGGTGGAACGGAATATCACAGCGGAGGGCATCATTCAATCATTGACTGACACCTACGAGGAGTGTGTGCAGTACATCCAGGGGAATGATTGATGACATCGGTTTTATATGCACTGGCAGCGCTGCTTGTCCACGAGGGTTTTCATCTTGTGGCAGGGCATGTTTTTTTCCGCGAAGGCATCCGCCTTTTTTTCCTTCCGGGGGGATTTCGCGCGGTCTGGAAAAGTATTAACCCGGAAAAATGGGCGCAATGCCTGATCTGCGCATCAGGCCCCGCAGGGAACCTTTTTACTGCTGGAATATTAACAGTGCTGCAGGGAAGGAATGGTTTTTTACATGAATTCATCAGAGCCAATCTCGTGATTGGCTTGTTTAATCTTATTCCGCTTTATCCCATGGATGGCGGGAGTGTTTTGCTGGTTTTATTATACAGTCGGCTCGGGTCTAAAAGAACTATCAGGGTGATGCGGCGACTTGGAAGCTTCATCAGAGTTTTGCTGCTGTTGATTGGTTTATACTTAACCTTGAGGTATAAAAACCCAAGCCTGTTTATTACCATTGCTCTGCTGCCGGGCGTACAATCTGTGAAAAGGTCGGTGAGCCGGTTGAATTTGGATGCGCTGATACGCCGTAAAGAGAGAATCTTAAAGAAAAAGGCCTACCCGGTCAGACACATTCTGGTGCTGAAGGAGGTAAGCCTTGGTGAAGCTTTGTTATTGCTGGATTACGACCAATATCATATTCTGCATGTGGCCGATCACCAGCTGCAGGTTTTATGTCAGGTGACGGAGCAGCAGCTGATAAACGCCATTATGTGCCAAAATGCAGGGAAAACGATGGAGGAAGCATTCGG
>JAAYJG010000563.1 GCA_012523055.1 Ruminiclostridium sp.
GGTCTGCTCATTCCCATCATATTGCTGGCTGTTTATGGTTTTGTTTCTTATTCAAAATCCGAGGAAGCAATTATCAGCAATTATGAAGCCAGCTCATTGGATACAATGAATGTCATCAGCAAATATATGAACTTTGGTTTCAACCTGATAGAAAAATCATCATTGGAGATAACCTCCGACATTAATTTCAAGGAATTCTTTGATCTGACCTAGGAAAACGCCAGATCACTGAGCAAATCTTATGATGATACCTTTGACAGAATCTCACTGAACGCAAACTATAATAGTTTTATTTATGATATACATGTGCTTGGCAGCAACGGATTGGGTTTGTCAACAAGCTCCTCGAATGCAGAGATCAATGATGATCTTTACAGCAAGGTTGTCGCGTCTGACATCGGGAATAAGTTTAAGGAAAAGAAAGCTCAATACCTCTGGCTTGGAGAGCATTCTGAACTGGATAAGATAATGCCAAAAGAAACCCAGGAGTATAAAACAGAAAATTACGCCGCCTCATTGATCAGAAAATTGTTCGGCAGCAAAGGATACATTATTTTTGATGTTTCCCGCGACTTGATCAAAGGCATTTTTTCTGAATATGATCTGGGAGAAGGCAGTATTATGGGCTTTATCACCGGTGATGGAAGAGAAACCCTGAATATTGATGCGCAAACAGTTTTCTCAGAGCTGCCTTTTTATCAGGCAATCCTGGAATCGGAAGAGGAATCAGGGTATTCCTACCAAAACTATAATGGCAGCGAGTATCTGTTTATATATAGCAAATTCAAGGGGATACCAGGGACTGTTTGTGCGCTGGTTCCCAAAAACACGATTCTGATGCAGGTTAGCAGCCTAAAAACATTGAATATCGTTTTTATCACCACAGCAAGCTTGCTTGCCGCATTGGTCGTGTTTCTGATTGCCAGGGGCATCAGTAAGCCTATTGACTCTTTGAAAAATTCAATTCAACAGGCGTCCAAGGGGGATTTAACCGTTCAGTTTGACACGAAAAGAAAAGATGAGTTTTTTGCTCTGTCCAGCGGAATCTCCGATATGATGGAACATATGAGAACCTTGATTGGTGAGGTACAAGACGTAGCCGGTACGGTCAGTGGTTCCTCTGTTAGCCTTACAGGCACTGCTGACGTCTTGTTGGATGCAACAAAGGGGATTTCCATGGCCATCGACGAGATAGGGCAGGGAATCATACAGCAGTCAGAGGATGCAGAGCGCTCCTTGCAACAGATGTCCAATCTTTCAGAGCAGATCAACCTGGTTTACAGCAATACCAATGAGATTGGACAGATTGCAAATGATACGCAAAACGTGGCAAAAGAAGGAATGCTTATTATTGATGAGCTGAGCAGCAAGTCAAAGGCAACCTCCGAGATCACCCACGATGTTATTCAGAAAATCCAGAAATCCAAGGGACAGTCCAAGAGAATTGAGGGCTTTGTCAATATTATTAATGCCATTGCTTCCCAAACCAACCTGCTATCACTGAATGCATCCATTGAAGCAGCCAGGGCTGGAGAGGCTGGCCGCGGCTTCGCAGTGGTTGCGGAAGAAATCAGAAAGCTGGCCGAACAAAGTGTGAAAGCCGCGAAGCAAATACAGAATACCGTTAAGGAAATTGAAGTACAGAACAAGGAAACCGTGGATACAGCTGCAGTGGCAGAAGACATCGTAGCTTCCCAAACTGAAGCGCTTTTAAAGACGGTTAGTGTATTTGATGATATTTCAAGCCACGTAAACAGCCTGGTAGATCATTTAAATGATATCTTACAGCGGCTGAAAACCATTGAAACCGCAAAAGATGACACCCTGTGCGCAGTTCAAAGCATCTCTGCTGTTACGCAGCAAACATCGGCATCATCACAGGAAGTGAATGCAACGGCACAAAACCAGATAGGCTCGGTGGAAAAATTGCGTCAGTCAGCGATTGTTCTGGAAGAAGACGCGAAAAAGCTGGAAGATGCCATTAAAATCTTTAAAATCAGGTAATATCGGGAAACCTGCCATAATTACTGAAAGCGGCTGTCAGAACGAGAATTGCTCAGATGCTCGATCTGTCAGCCTTTTTAGTGCGTCATGATGGATACAGTAAATAACTCGTTGATTGCCCATTCGCCTAGCCGTTCAAACAACCTTCTTTACAATTGCAAGCAATTGTTTCTATTGCTATAATAAACTGAGAATCCACTCGGAGGTAAAACAAATGAAAACATACAGGTGTCTTGTTTGTGGCTATATCCATGAAGGCTCTGAACCGCCGGAAAGCTGCCCGATTTGCGGAGTACCCTCATCCGAAGTGCTGAAGGTTCTGGGTCTGGATCTGTTCAGCATCGGCGAATGCATGCCCAGGGATGAAAACTGTATCCAATATGAAAGGGAAGCACCCGGCAGTTATGTTCTGTTTGTGTTCCGGGAGGGCAGAATGGTTGGCAGCATCGTCATTGGTGACAAGGCGCTTGCAGCAAAGGCAAAGCAGGCCGTGGAAAAGGGTTTTAATTATACAGAACATAATGGTGATGTTGAAGGGATTATTCGTCAAATTTCTTGAAGCCTTGCAGTACATTTTATTAAAACGAATTGCATCGTGATGAGTCCCAAGTGATCAGTTGATGAGGTGGAGGCCCGAAAGGCCTCCCTATGCTGTAAACGGGACGGAAACAGAGAGAACTGGAAATGGAAAGGATTCGCGGATATGTTTAAATACGAAACACACGCGCACACATCAGAAGTAAGCAGGTGCGCATCGATAACGGCGAAAGAGTTGGTACGCTTTTATAAATCAATGGGATACACCGGTATCTGTATTACCGATCATTTCTTCAATGGCAACACGACGGTTCCCATAAATCTCTCTTGGAATGATAAAGTTGAAATGTATTGCAGGGGCTTTGAAAATGCATATGCTGAAGGCAAGAAAGTTGGCTTGGATGTGTTTTTTGGGTGGGAGTATTCCTACATGGGTTCCGACTTTTTAACCTACGGGCTGAACCGGGAATGGCTGATAAACCACCCGTATTTGTTGGAGCTTCGCGTCAGCGATTATTGTGATCTGGTTCACAGCGAGGGGGGCTTTATTGTCCATGCCCATCCGTTCCGTGAGGCTTCCTATATTGAAATGATAAGACTCTTGCCCCGCAAGGTGGATGCCGTTGAGGTGATCAATGCATGCAGGAATGATTTTGAAAACAGACTCGCCGATGAATATGCCGACAATTACCATCTCCTGAAAACAGCCGGCTGTGACAACCATTGGGGTGAAATGTCCGGATACAGCGGAATACAGTTGGAAAGGCGGCTTCGAGATGTGGAAGACATGATCGAAAGTATCAAGAATAAAGAAGTTGAAATTTTCTCTGTTTAGCGATATCGAAGCACTAAATTAACTCATTAAAGAATGAACAAATGAGATAAGTAAAGGCTTTTGCAAGAATAAGAAAAAATAGATAGAATTTTGTTGTTTGAATTTCCATATTCAGGGTAACAATAATGAACCATTGCTTTTATTCATTTCGCTGTAAATCGAAGAATATCCAAACCAGGGGGAAGGCAGTCAATGAGCAATAACATAGTCTTTATTCATTATTCCAGTGACAAGCCGTTTAATGGTGAAATCATCCGGGGACGGGTGGGAGAATTCATTACAGCAAAACTGCCTTGTTCAGATATTAGTTTTTTAAAAAGAGGGGATCCATTGGTTGTCGGACAGCAGGACAGTGGTGAAGAAAATGGTGTTAAATGCTTCGGAGGCAATATCGTCGATACCTATAAAAGTCAGAACATGATTCTAATTTCTCCCGACAAAATCTATAACGATACTGAAAAAAGGCAATTCACCAGGCACAAGGTGTCTTTGGCAGGATATCTTCGCGGTAACGCGAACAAAAATGAGGAAATTTGGATTAAGGATATCAGTTATGCCGGCCTTGGAATCTACTCTGATAAAGAAATGGATGTGGATTGCACGGTCACGATTGATATGTTTCTGGGAGGGTTAATGTATACCAGTGAAGGGATAGTCGTTCGAAAAGCGGTTGCTTTTGGCAGGAATGAGTATGGCATACAGCTGCTTCACAGAGACAAGCAGTCAATTTACTACACACAGAATTGCATTGACAGTTACCTGGTAAATGAAATAAACCAACTGAGAAGATCCTTAGGCATGTTTTAATTCTGCTAAAA
>JAAYJG010000564.1 GCA_012523055.1 Ruminiclostridium sp.
CCATGAAGCTTATTGCTTCTTGTTTAGCCATAATCAACAACCTCCCGAACGTATGTTTTCATATAAATTATACCAAACATGAGTTCGTTATACAAGAGATTACTGATTAAAAGTCATAGTCATTATAAAGATTATATTACCATTGCAAAAGATTTTGGGATTATCAATGGTGTAGGCAATGGCCAGTTTAAGCCTTTGGATAAAGCGAAAAGAGAAGAAGCTGCAGCAATGATGATGAGGATGTATGATAAGCTGAATAGGCCAATCAGTGAGTTGCATGCGTTTTATGCTATACAATCTTATCCTCAAGTGGACAAGCTTCCTGATCTGGACTCAGTAAGTTTCGGCTGGAGTTGTCTGGAGTATGAACCGGTGACCCGTCAGGTTGCTTTAAATACAACAAGAAAAAATGAAATTGGATTCTATATTCCTCCTGGTTTTACAGCACCGGTCAACCTGGCTAAGGAACATAATGTGTCAACACAATTAATGGTATACGCAGATAATGAAACATTGATATGTCCTGAAGATGATGGTGAAATCCCATTTGTTGAGTACATATTATCAAAACCAGAGATTCGTGGGCAGATCATTGCATCCATCGTTCAACAGGTGAATCACATGACATCAGATGGACAAACCATATCCTTTGATGTCTGGCAGGAAATACTGCTTCAAACAAAGAAATAGTCTATGTTTATATAGTACAGATATAGATTACGGATGTAAGCATGGGAGAGGTATAGAGATGAAAAGTATTCCGCAAATATCAGATGCAGAGTGGCACGTTATGAAAGTATTATGGGAAGGTTCCCCAATGACTGCAATGGACGTGATTAAGCAGCTTGGCGACAGCCAGAGCTGGAAACCGAAAACGGTAAAAACACTGCTGCGCAGGCTGGTTGATAAAAAAGCAATTGCTTTTACTGTCGAAGGCAGAACCTATCGCTACCACACTCTCATTAAAGAAAATGAGTGCATCCGCTCTGAAACAGAATCATTTCTCAAAAAGGTATTTGATGGTTCGTTTAACCTCTTAGTAAAGAACTTTATAAAGCAAGAAAGCTTGAGTTCAGATGAAATCCTTGAGTTGAAAAAAATTCTTGAAGATAACGAGAAATGAGGATGCAGTATAGCTTTAGGTGGTTTGCTTAAAAAATAAAAGGATATTTACACAATATTGAAATATGGGTTATAACGGTAATCCGTAATGATCTGCATAGCATGCAAACTCAAATATGTACAAAAGCTATGAAACATGGTGGATACGTTTCATTCTACTGATAGTGCAGAAAATACCTTATTTATTACTAGCTTGATACTGATAAATAACGGGTTGATGATTGTTGATAGCAGGCTTGAAATAGTGTAATATTAAGCTGTTAATTCTGGTGTGGGCGGACAAATATGTCGGGTGGCTGTACCAGAGCGGGCTAACCCGACTGGTTGACTGGAGCAAAGCAAGTGAGGGCTTTGATTGGGCATATGAACTTGATGAATATATTTATAACGAGGCCCGATGTCCCCCACCCCACCTCTTAACGTATTTTCAGCTAAGGGCTGAAAAACGTGTGGTGGCGGGTACCGATTACCTTAATCAGGCGGCGAGCATATCTCCCGCCTCGATATAAGGTTCTTATCACTACGTGATAAGAACCTTGTTGCTGTGTGATGGTTTTACCAAAGCAAAACCTGCTGTTGCAATAACAGTGTGTTGCGATTGCAAGCAATCGCTTCCGTTGTTATAAAAATATTATAAAAAAGAGGTTTGGATTTATGAAGAGAAATTTGATGGGTAGGCTGGCATTCGGACTTTTCATAACCATTATGCTGGTTTCGCAAAGCTGTCTGATAGCCTTTGCAGATGTTATCTGGGAACCTCAGACTGACTTTTTCAAGAAGCATCGGGATGAGTGTACCTATGTTGATGGTTTAAAAAAGATAGCTAACGGTCCGGGAGGAAGCGTGACAGTTTGGGAAAGTCCAGTGTCAGACAGGGAGATCGATGTAATTGAAAATGGCAGCCAAGTCTATGTCAATATACATACAAAGATAAGCCAGGGTATGAGTGGGGTCTTCTTTCAAGAGGCGATAAAAGCGGTTGGGTACCGATGGGGTATTTGGTTGCTGAGCCCAGAGCTAAAAGGTTTTCTGACAAGCACGGAGATGAAATCCAGAAAAGTGATATAAATTTCAAAATTCCTGAGGGTATTGAAATGATATATCTCTATACGTTTCCGGGTTCAGGGGAAATCTCTGGTAGCGGTCCTGTTGACGTTGATGAGTCTTTCAGTATGGTATTATCTTATACGGACAAGGATGGAAGACTATGGGGCTATGTTTCCTACTTCCGGGCACAAGACGGCTGGTTATGCATGAGTGATCCGGGAAATGATAAGATTCCTGTGAATGAAGAGGATTTGGCAGGTGCTGTTATGCCCCCGGAACCTGAAGCTATAATTACACCCCAACCTGAGGGGAACAGCATGCTTATACTGGTTCCAGTACTGGTGGTAGTGGTCGCTGGCGCGGCAGTGGTACTGATACGGATCATGTCCAAAAAAACAACATAAATGAACACAAGGGGACGGTTCTCCTGTGTTTTCTTGAGAGAACTCAATGGCACAAGAGAACCGTCCCCTTGTGGTAGTTATTTTCTTACGGCCAGACAATAATTCACATTATCAAACGCCGACATTATGTGTTGTGGGTTTGCCCGGTTATATTCAGTAAAGTATTGTTCGGTAATCTCTTTAGGCTCCAGATGTTCATAAATCAAAAAACCACAATCCGAAAGCAAGGCTTCCATATCAAAATACGAATAGCTCGCCAGCATCGTTTCTCCTGCTCCACCGGCCATCTTTACCTGCTTTTTTGTACGTTCTTCAGCTTTATCGGTATAGGTATCCTGATCAGGATAATCGAATATAATGGAGCTTCCTTTGTCAACCATATTGGAGATACCTCTTATAAGGTTTTTAAACTTTTCTTTTGAGATATAATACGAGATTCCAAGCAGACTGCAAAATGAAAGCTTGGATCTATCAAAATCAGTTTTTGTGAATAGGTATTTATCAATTTCTGTATCGGTCAAATCAACAGGAATGTAAGTTAAATTGTCTGGCTTATTTTCGAAAATACTGTTTATCCGATTTCGCTTATCTGTGCTCACGATAGGATGATCAAGCTCGAAAATTTGGAGTTGGGAAGCCCATTCAGGTAGTCTGTAAGCAAAGCTGTCATACCCTGCAGCAAAAATCAGATATTGTCTTACTCCTAAATAAACAGCGTTTTTTAATACTTGCTCGCAAAAAGCCGATCTCCCCAGTGGCGAAGGTGATAACTGATTATCAACAATCCACCTCAGGGCATCGGCATCACTCCCTCTAAATCCAGGTTTAAAGAATTGAATGCCTTGTGCCATGCTCTTTTCAATTTGACTATATTCCTGCTTGGATAAGAGTAACTTTGCAACACTGTCATTAAATATTTTGACAATGTTGTTTTCTGAATGATATGCCCTTGAAAAGGCACTAACGAGAGCAGTCATACTTTTCTTTTCCATTCAAACATCACCTCTAATACTTAATACACCATATGAATGAACACTTCAAGACTTGAAAATGCTGGTATTTTGTGGTATAGTAAGTACAGAAAATAAAAATAAATGTGAATTCTCCTCACAAAAATCAACCATAAGCATTTTACACTGAAAGATATTACTTGGAACTTTTTTGAGGGATAAGACAATAATCAAATTCATTTTTAGAATTGGTATTCCTGTATTTTAATGGAGTACACCCCATCATATCGTGAAAAGTCTTTGAGTAATGACTTGCGCTGGCAAAACCAGTGGCATAGTGTTACTGATAAGCTAAAGTGTCCAGAAATAGATGTTAATAATTGTCCAAAATCTGCTTGACTCTGTGACCACGAATACTTAATGGGTTTATCGCTTTTAGCATTACCGGTTAAAATGTGGCCG
>JAAYJG010000069.1 GCA_012523055.1 Ruminiclostridium sp.
GATATACGCGATTTTCAAGCTCTTATCTCTCAGCAGTTTCAAAGATTCTTCCACTCTGTACTCCGAAAGGTACTGTGTAAAAGTTTTACCGGTGGCTTCCCTGAATTTAACACAGATATAGGAGGGCGATCGGAAGGTTTGGCGGCTGATATCCGCGAGTGAAAGCTTCTTCATCCCGTATTGCTGCCGGATTATGGACAGCACTTGCTCGATCTCGCTGGAAGAATTCTTCCGATAGATTTCATCGAAATAATCCTGGATGAACTGCACGGTGTAGTTCTCGATATCTTCCAGGAAGGAACAGCCGATCACCCTGTTGTGGATATTCATTTGCTCGCTATCCTCAGAAAAGCTCACTGTTTTTTGCCTGAGCATTTCCAAAATCAGCTGAAGGTAAAAATCAACCACCCGATCGGTTCTTGTGCCCGAATGCATGGAGATCTGAAAGGTAATGCCGTCTAATAGCTTCAGCGCTTCGGCTTTATTCCCGCTGCGGATGTGTTCCGAAAACATTTCCGCGTGTTTTGCAAACTCCTCAGGCTTTATGGCTGTGGAAGGCTGCTGATATCGAAGAAAACGCTTTTGCTTGGAGTAAAAGCTTTTATCCAACGCAAGCCTGGCTGTTTCACAGGATCTCGCAACACAATAAAGGTTTTCCGATGGTTCACCGCAGCCCATAAAAAGTTCATAGGGCTCGCTGACCGCCTTTATACCCTCATACACCTTATTCAAAACCTCTTCCCATGCATCCGATGAAGATAAAAACACAAATATGCCCAGCGTATTATCATGGATAGTGCCCAAAGCATATTGAAAACTGAAGCCTTCCAACACCTTTACCACCATATCTGTTATTTTTGCCATGTCGGCTTTTTCTCCGTCATCCCGGAACTGAGCGGGAAACAACCTCATCAGCATACACAGGCAACGCGAGCTGGGATGAAAACCCGGATACAATTCGTTCAAATAACGAATTGGTTGATCCACCTCATTTCGCATAAGCCCCAGAGCGGTCTCGCTTAACAAAAAGAGCCTTCTGTTCTCAGCGTTGGCCTTGTTTCTGCTGATACCCTCCTGAACCTCAACGCATTTACGAACCCATTGGGCCAATTTTTCTATTTCCACCGGCTTGTCCACAAAATTGACAGCACTTAAGTGAATGGCAGATTTTAAATAATCAACCTCAGAATACCCGCTCATGATCAGAATACTGCAATCGGGGTTCAGTTCTCTGATTTTATAAGCCAGGTCAATGCCGTTCATTCGGGGCATTTTAATATCGGTCAAAAGAATGTCCGGAACAAACTCTGCTGCAATTTCAAGCGCGGCAATACCGTTCTTTGCCGATTGAACTTCCCCGATACCAAGTTCCCGCCAGTTGATCGCTTCGAGGATACCCTCCCGCGTTGCCGTTTCATCATCCGCCAGTAAAAGCCTGTACATCAAATCGCCTCCCCATGTCTGCTCCTCAATTCTTGCCGGTATGGTTGTTTTCAGTCACTGCAGATACCTAAATGCTATGTTTGTTCCTCTGTTCTTGCCGGTATGGTTATAATGACCGTCGTTCCCGCTGCAGGCTCGCTGGTAAACCGAAGGCCATAATTCTTTCCAAAGGTCAGCTTGATGCGCTCGTCAATGTTTTTCAGGCCATATCCCGAGCCTGTAATGCTGCCCTCGGAATCTTCCGTCAAAAGCTTGTCCGCCTTCTCCCGATCCATTCCGATGCCATCATCCCGAATTGAAATCTCCAGCAGCTCTCCTTCCCTCTTGACCCTAATCAGGATTGTTCCGCTTGGCTCGGCCTTTTCCAGCAGTCCATGCAGTATGGAATTCTCCACAATGGGCTGAAGGGTTATCCTGGGGAGCACACAGTTCTTCAGTTCCTCAGGGATTTGCAGGATTAAACGGATACAGTCGTCAAACCGTTTGTTTTGAATATAAACATAGGCGCAAATGTGTTCAATTTCATCCATAACGGTCACAATATCTTTCCCCTTTGCCAGGCTCTTTCTGTAATAATTGGACAGAGCGGTCACGAGCTCCTGGATTTCATGATCATGGTGCTTTACGGCTTTCCATTTTAAAAGATCCAGTGTATTATACAGAAAATGTGGATTGATCTGAGCCTGCAGGGATTTAAGTTCCAGCTCCTTGATGCGCTTGCCGAAGGTATACTGGGAATCCATCAAAAGCGAAATTTTTGTCAGCATGTAATTGAAATGCCTGGTCAGAACACCAATCTCATCCCCCTGGGAGGACTGAAGGATTTCAATGCCGAAATCTCCTTCCCCGGCTTGCAGCATGTTTTCCCTCAGCCTGTCAATTCTCTTCGTGACCGAAAAAGCAATGGCAAGCGAAAGCCCCAGTACCACCGGAAGGATGAACAAAATAATCACAGCCATATTGGCTGCACTGGTTCTGACCCTGTCGCGAATCTGATCCCCCAGGGAATGGATGTAGGTTAGATACAGGTTCGTATCCGATATACCGGTGGAACCCACAATAAACTCCTGATTGTCAAATACCTTGATCTGAGGCTGGTTTGCATCCTGCTCAAAGTTATTTTCCTCTGACAGCTGTTTTGCGATGGCCTCCGTGTATTGCGTCGGAAGGTTTTTCGAACCTGACAGAATCTGCCCTTTATTGTTCATCACGAAAAAGGAAGTATATTCGTCCAGCGTATTCACATTCAGCAGGTTGTCAAATACCTTGCGATCCACATAACCGATGTACAGCGTTTGATAATTGTAATAGGAATATAGAAGGCTGCGCGTAAAACAGATCTGTTCTTCCCCACTGGGATGTGAAAAATTGAGATCGGAGGCAGCATGCCAGACGTAGGATTCCGGCGCGCCATACCATTTTTCATGCCATATCGTGCCTTCCGTTACTGAAATATTGAAAACCAGCGGGGTATTAATGATTTTTGCCAGCTCGTTTTCAGTCAGGATCAACAGTTTGGCAATATCAGAATTGTTCATGCTTTTCATAACCGATTCGGCGATATAATTGTAATCGATGTTCCATTGAACAATATCTTCGTACTTTTCATTATTATCCATATTCAGAATATCCAGCGTCTGCTGGCTTAGAGCAAGGGAATCCACGGCATTACGAATGGAGGCTGTTTTTTCTGAAAGATAGGTGGATGCCTGGCTCAGCGACGCGCGCGCAGCAGTCATGGCCGTTTTTCTCTCCTCATCCAGGTTTATTTTCAGCAGAACTGCACCAAAAAGCAGAAACATAACCAACACAATAAACAGGTTGGATATGAATATTTTGAATTTCAAACTGCGGAAGCTGAATTTGCGCACCTTCACAAGCTCCTTTCAACCTTCGTTGATGATGAGTTCGCGCTGTATCTAACTTTCAGCCGATGATAATGAGTTCTGCTTCATCTGGCATTGCGCGGGGAAATGAACAAGTAAATAATGTCGCTTTGGGTTGTAATGTATGGCGCAGGCTCGACGTCCGTAAGCCTGATGACTTGTCTTTGATGAAATTATAGCACGGTTTTTGTGGATTTACAATTTAGGCTGATTGTACCTGTTGGGGTGAAAAAAATATATTTCCAGGACCTTTTTATTTTCCCGTGTTTTCAGAACAAGCTATCTGCGCGGGTTTTGGCACCTTTTCAATCCATAAACCCCCTGGAGTGCCGAAGGGACTACTTTTGTTTTACCAAAAACTAAAAAAGAAATTACTCCTGAAACAAAAGATATTACCTGTTTTCAAGCCCCCTTCGCCTTTATAATGAAAATCACCAGAGGTTGAACCGATGCGCTTGATAAAATATGCGGAGGTGTGGATTTTTGAAGAAAACAGGTTTTCCCTTTCTGTTGAATAAGTACAAAATACTGTTGTTCATGCTTGCACCCGCTGTTTTATACACACTGCTGTTCAGCTACCTTCCCATGTCGGGCATTGTGCTGGCATTCAAAAACTACAATTATGCCGACGGAATCTTCGGAAGTCCCTGGGCTGGTTTTGACAATTTCCGATTTTTCTTTACTTCAGGACAGGCTTTCAAGATTACACGCAACACAATCCTTTACAATCTCGCTTTCATTATGGTAAATACAGTACTGCAGCTTTCAGTTGCGATCTTTCTGTCTGAAATCAAGGGAAGAGCCTTCAAAAAAACCGCGCAGTCCCTGATGTTCCTTCCTTACTTTATATCATGGGTCATTGTATCGGTGATCGCGTTCAACTTCCTCAGCTATGATTACGGCATTATCAATTCAGCCCTGTCTTCCATCGGCCTTGACAAACTTGATTTCTATGGCACCCCAAAATACTGGATCGCTATCCTTATCTTTTTTAACACCTGGAAGGGCATAGGTTACGGATCGGTGATCTATCTTTCAGCCATTATGGGAATTGATATGGAAATTTATGAGTCAGCCCAGATAGACGGTGCCAATGTGTTTCAAAGGATCTATCACATTACGCTGCCCTCTTTGGTGCCGACCATCATCATCTTGCTGCTGTTGGCCATCGGGGGGATTTTCCGGGGTAACTTCGATATGTTCTATCAGCTTGTGGGCTCTAACGGTATTCTATTTGACATGACCGATGTGATTGACACGTTCACCTTCAGGGCGCTGATCCGCAGCAATGATGTGGGTATGGCCGCGGCTTCAGGGCTGTACCAGTCGGTGTTCTGCTTTGTGACCATCATCCTGACCAATTATCTGGTCAGAAGATATGAAAAAGATTATTCGCTGTTCTAAACACGGAAAAAATCTGAACCGCCACTGTTGATGTACATTTGTAGAAATGAGGTCGTCTGAGATGAGAAAAAGAACCGATGTCCTTGCTTTAAATATCATCGGTTATACCGTTACCGGGCTGGTTGCGTTGATCTGTGTGATCCCTTTTATCCTGGTGCTTTCGGCATCTTTTTCCGATGAGAAAAGCATCTTAAGGGATGGCTTTAGTTTGTTGCCCCGCGAATTTTCCTTGCAAGCCTATGAGACGGTTTTCGAAAAACCTGAAGTCATTGGACGGGCTTATGCAGTAACCATCGGGCTGACCATTGTCGGTACGCTCCTCGGCCTTTTCCTCACATCGATGACCGCTTATGTCTTGCAGCGCAAGGATTTCGCCTGGAGAAACCACTTTTCTTTTTTCTTTTATTTCACCACGCTGTTTAGCGGTGGGCTGGTCCCATATTACATTCTGATGATACGTTATCTGAAGCTTAAGGATTCCTGGCTGGCCTTGCTGTTACCGTTGCTGTTCAATGTTTTTAATCTTTTGATCATGAAAAGCTACATGAACGTTATTCCCGTTGCCTTTACAGAGGCAGCCATCATCGACGGCTGCGGTGACTTTTCCATCTATTCCAGAATCATGCTGCCGCTGTCGAAGCCGGTTTTGGCCACAGTGGGTCTGTTTTTGGCGCTGGCTTACTGGAATGACTGGTACAATGCCATGCTCTATATCAATGATGAGACCAAATATACATTGCAGTATTTCCTGTATGAACGAATTAACAATATTGAAGCGTATAAGAAAATTATCGCGCAATCCGGCGGGCAGATCGGAAGCGTGATAGAACTGCCCACGCAGACGCTGCGTATGGCTTTAACCGTGGTGGTTACAGGTCCTGTTGTTTTAGCTTACCCCCTGGCACAAAAGTATTTTGTTCAGGGAATCACGATAGGCGCAATCAAAGGATGATATCTCCGGCCATTGATGGGTCTGCCGGGCTTTGACCCGAACCATTCAGTATTTAAGCGCCCGCGTTTGGATAAGCAATCCGCGCAAGCGCTCATCGAATCCTGTATAATAAGTTTTAGGAGGAAAAATGTTATGAAAAAAAGGTTACTCGCACTCGTATTGACCATCCTGGCGACGATCATGCTTTTTTCAGGCTGTATGCCAGTCGTGAACGCACCCACCGGCGAAACCGCGCCGACAGCGACAGCGGGTTCTGGTACCAAACCCGAAACCGACAAAAAGGTGGAATTGAAAATGTATCTGCTTGGTGACGGCGCAGCAGATGTGGAGCTGGTTTATGGTGAAATCAGTAAAGTTCTGGAGCAGACCATTAACGCCACCATCAAGGTCGATTTTCTTTCCTGGGCTGAGCATGAAACCAAATACCCGCTTCTGTTCTCTTCCGGTGAAGATTTCGACCTGATTTTCACAGCTGCCGGCTGGGGGCATTATGAGCAAACCGCGACAAAAAAAGGGTTTTATGAATTAACCTCCGATTTTCTGAACACCTACGCGCCTGACATCATGAAAACCATTCCCGACGCAGCCTGGAGCCAGGCAAAAATTAACGGCAAGGTCTTTATGGTTCCTAACTACAGCAACGAGTATGGCTATGATGTCATCGGTGTTCGCGGCGACCTGATGGAGAAATACGGCATATCCAAAATAGAAAACAAAGCTGATTTGGAAGCTTATTATGACAAAATCATTGCCAATGAGAAAGATATCACTCCGCTGGCAACGCAGGGAATCGGACTGCAGTATCCATATCTGTTCCAGTCCAGGGGCTGGCAGGTTTTAAGGGGTACTCCGTTGCCGTTGATCCTGTATGAAACAGCAAACCCGGACAATACAACGGTGGTATCCACCGTCGAAAGCCCCGAATTCAGGGAATATGCACACAAAATGAAGGAAATGGCGGACAAGGGCTTTTGGTCAAGAGATTCTCTGTCGGCAAGTGATACAAGAAATGATCTTTGGGTGCTTGGAAAAGCCGCTTCCATGGTGTGGAATATCAACAATGTTTCCCACTATGCCCAACAGATTAACAAAGAGCACCCCGAATGGAAGGCAAGCTTTGTTGATATCGCGCCTACAGTGAAAAGGCCTGTAAACCCGTATACCAATAACGGTGTTGCCATCAACGCCATCAGTAAAAATCCGGAAAGAGCGATGATGGCCTTGAACCAGTTCATGACCAATAAGACCGTTTATGATTTGGCTGCCTATGGTATTGAAGGTACCCACTACAAAGCGGTAGGCGATGATAAATATGCGCCCATCGACGAAAATGCCGGAAGATTCCCAGCCATGACCGTTTGCAATTGGGGCTGGAACAATGAAAACCTGAAACGCACGATTTATGTGGAAAACCCGGATCCGGTTATTTTGAAGGCCGAAGAGTCCATAGACAAATGGTCGAAGGAACTGACCTCCTTCCATCCGCTGGATGCATTCTCCTTCTCGGAGGAAAAGGTAAAGAATGAAGTCGCCGTTTTGTCCACCCTCACAACACAATACCTGGATCCCATCAGTGTCGGTATTGTGGCCGATGTTGACAAGGCCGTTGACGAGTTGATCGCAAAGATGAAGGAAGCCGGTATCGATAAAGTGGTACAGGACGCGCAGCGTCAGGTTAACGAATACCTCGCCAACCAATAATTCATACCGGGAAAGCGGGTTCCTTAACCAGAGGGCGGGGCCCAGGTTTCCTGGTCAAATAAACATACAAATACAAGCTCCTCGTTCCTATCAGGAAACCGGGGAGCTTGTTGTTTATTATTGAATATCTCTACCGTATTGGGCACACCCCGGTTTCACAGCCTGCTTCCAGGTCCTGAGAACTTGTTTCCTGTTTTTCATACTCCGCCAATAAAGAGGGAATGAACGGTCGCATGGAATCCATCCTTCTGTTATACTCCTCTTCCGTTATTCCCTCATAAGGCATCAGGGGGTAGAAGCTGTCATCAAGGGCCAGAAAAGATACCGCCACCACATCATCCCAATTATCATACAGCCAGTCCTCGACTGCTTTCCACTCATCGTTTTGAACAGTTACCGTAATGGATGCGTTGTGGTCCACGTAATTTTTCATAAACCTGCGATAGGTTTCCAGCTGTTCCAGGGCTGTAACCTCATATTTTGTGCGGCGAACGGGGGATTTTTGCGGAAACTCAACAACCTTAACTCTGCAGGCTGCCGGATCCTGACCGTTTTCGGGAAGAACCGGATACCCCAACTGTTCGCATACCTTTACCAGCGGGTCGTCTGCATTGATTCTGATCCTTCGGACAAAAAACCTGGAATGGGAATGGTGCAGCCCGCTGGATACACCGGGAAGCAGCGATAAAGTGCCTTCTGGCTTAACAGTACAAATCAACATAGGATGTGGAACTCCCAGTTCATCGGCATACCTGTGGGCTTCTTCATGGGCCGTCTGGCGTAGTTGCGCCAATAATTCGGCTTCTTTGTGCGCTGTATACTCCACACTGCTCATGGCATCCTGCCAACCGGTTAAGCTTACTCCCAGAAGCCTGTCCGTTTTTTGTACCCGGTCCCATTCGTGCAGCTCCAGCTCAAGGCATGTCATCCTCAGCCCTGAACGCACCGACAGGCGCTGCGCTTCCAGCAGGCCCTCCAGATCCAACCGACCATCCACCACAAAGGCGGCCACATTCAGCGTGGTCAGGTTGCACAGGCCTCTATCTCTCAGCAGAATTTCCGCGCAGGGGTTCACCCCTTCAAAATCAGCTCTTCTTTTCCGGGCTGCCTTTGCGTTAATAAAGCCGGGCTCACCACTGAGCTTCATTTGGGTGATCTGCCAGTGCAGCTGCTCCCGGGTGGGTTTCGTTTCGTAAAAGATAGAGTTGTTGCTAAGCTTCCGATGGGAGATGGCCTTGTTTTCAATCCACTGGTTATGCTCGTTGACGTAATACAGTTGGTTTTTAGCTTGAATACATTCATCATCCGACGAGTCAATAATGCCCACTTCCGCTGTTCTTCTAACCCCGCCGACAACCACATTCTCACCGATAATGTTACAGATGTCCAGACAGTGGAGGGGACGCAATCTGCACTTGTTCTTCCCTTCGTCCAGGCCAATTTTCGTAATCACGGAGGATATCTTTTCAAACATGACCTTCAGGCTTTCATGCCCGCTGGCGGTGCCGCCAAAACGTTTCAGCCTTTCTCCCTTTGGCCTGACATTGTTATAATTCAGTACGATTTTTGTAATCTTTTGATAGCTGTGACTGTATTGAATTTTGAAAAAGAAATCCAGGGCTTGCGTCCAGCCCTCCTTGCTGTCACCGACGGTGATCCTTGCCGTGTCGCCGTCGAAATCCAGGGCGGTGTTGTCCTGCCTTTCGTTTGCCGGAAGCGGCCTGTAGTATTCATGGATGATGTGGATATTGGTTCTGATGGCAGGCAGCTTTTCCACATCCGCCTTCAATACTCTGAACCCAACACCGGTGCCGATCATCAACAGATAAAAAAGCTCGGTGAATTTATTGTATTCATCTATCACACAAAACGCGCAGTTATAATTTCCGGTGCCATACTCCGTTGAAATTTGGGTCCCGCCAAGCCATAGGGTTCTGCCGCTGAGGAACTGTTTCAGGCTGAAAACATTTTCATAAAGCCTTTCGGCTTCCTTCTGTGTGGTTCCATCAACAAGGGCACAATTATAATCCACCGCTCTGGCAACTGTTTCCCACCAGTATTCCCTTCTCTTTTCTTCGGGGAGCCAGCGGGAATAGGTTCTGTAATATACAAACTCCCCAAGGGGATCCATTCCGGTAAGGCCATGCTTGTACTTTGTCAGAAAATCCGCGGTTAAAAGCTTGTACTTGTTCCGTGTGGCACGGGTAATGTTTCTCTGTTTGCGGTATAATATGTACTTTCTCGCCGCTTCTTTTCTTTCGGAGGCCATCAGCTGCTCTTCCACCATGTCCTGTATCTGTTCGACACTTTTGATCCCTCCGTCTTTTTTTACCTGTTCTTCTACAAACGCGGCTATCCGGCGGGATATGGATTCATCCACCCCCAAAAGGGTTTCAGCCATTGCCTTATGAATCGCATGGATGATCTTATTCGAATCGAAATCCACAAGTCTTCCGTCTCTTTTCAGTACCTTCATCCCGTACCTCCCTCAGAAAAACAATATATTGCGTTTTCTTTTCATATGTTGCACTATATATAGAAAAATCATACCCCTACACCATACATAAAAATGTGATATGGATCACTAAAGAAAAAGAAGAATTTACACATTATTCACAGATGCGTAAAACTTTATATTTACAATATTAACAATATCACTTTTTTTGTATGATTTACAGGCTTATCGGACATCCTGAATTGAATTTTACAACTTTTCAAAAGGCTTTTTTGATTGGAGGGTTAGGAAATGGAGCAAACAGGTAATTTGGATGGGAAAATGCTCGTCCAACAGGCCCGGGAAGAAATAAACAAGGTGATCATCGGTCAGGAATATATGATTGATCGTATTCTGGCAGCCCTGATCACAGGGGGCCACATTTTGCTTGAAGGCGTTCCGGGTCTTGCAAAGTCTCTGGCTGCAAGCACCATCGCCAGGGTTACCGGTGTCGATTTTAAACGAATACAATTCACACCGGATCTGCTGCCTGCCGATATTCTGGGAACTGAAATATACAACCAGAAAACCGGTGACTTCATCATCAAAAAAGGGCCCATTTTCTCCAATATCATTCTGGCTGATGAAATTAACCGCGCACCGGCCAAGGTGCAATCGGCACTGCTTGAAGCCATGCAGGAAAGGCAGGTAACCATCGGGGAAAACACTTATGTGCTGGATAAGCCGTTTATCGTGATTGCCACCCAAAACCCCATTGAACAGCAGGGCACCTACCCGCTGCCTGAGGCGCAGCAGGACAGGTTCATGATGAAGCTGAAAATTCAGCATCCCAACCGCGAGGAAGAAAAGAGAATCATCGAGCGCTTTTCCGTAGAACAAGCCGAAGCACCCGAAATTAACAGGATTTTCAACCGCGATAACCTTTCCGAACTGCAAAAACAGGCCGACAGCCTTTATCTGGATGAAAAAATACAGAATTATGTGCTGGATATCGTCTTTAAAACGAGAGAGACCTCCAATTACATTACCTGCGGAGCTTCACCCCGCGCCTCCCTGTATTTGGTGAAAGCCGCCAAAGCAAGAGCCTTTTTGGAGGGCAGAAGCTATGTTGTCCCTGATGACATTAAGGCAATTGTTTATGATGTGCTGCGTCACAGGATTCTGTTAACCTATGAGGCTGAAGCCGAGAATATTACCACCGAGATGATCATCACGCAGATTCTGGAGCAGGTAAATTTGCCGTGAGTTCGCGGGAGGAGAACGTATGTTATCGGGAGATTTGATCAGAAAGATCCGAAAAATTGAAATAGAGTCCAACAAGCTGGTGGAAGAGGTTTTCTCGGGCGAGTACCGCTCCGGGTTCAGGGGCAGGGGAATCGAGTTTGACGATATTCGCCAGTACATTCCCGGCGACGATGTGCGCAACATCGACTGGAATGTAACCGCCCGGCACAATAAGGCCTATGTGAAGCAGTTCTGTGAAGAACGGGAGATGAACCTGTTCTTGCTGATCGATATGTCCCGCTCCAACGGCTTTGGCCGCAAAAGAGATTTAATCTCTGAAATCGCCGCCACCCTTGCTTTTTCCGCATGTAAAAACAATGATCGGGTGGGTGTGATCTTTTTTACTGATCGGATTGAAAAGCTGATTCCCTCCAA
>JAAYJG010000070.1 GCA_012523055.1 Ruminiclostridium sp.
ATCTGGATGAATTCTGCTACAGGTTCAACCGTAGGTTTTTTGGTTGTGAGTTATTTAACCGTGTTTTGTTTAGCTGTATCACCTCACAAAAAATTATGTATACTGAGTTAACGTCATAATCATTTTTTTTTAAATATGCTTTTTCCAAAAAATACAGGAGACGATAAAGAAGTAATAAAATACAGGCTTAAAGGCTATTTGCTGGGAACAATGTCAGCTTTTATTGCGCTACTGATGTGTATTCTTGTTTTTGGGAGTACTGTTACTGCGAATTTGCGTTTTCCGCTTTTTGTGAGTACAAGAGAAATCAACTTAGGAGTAGTTTTTTCAAGAATTGAGGCTCTGTTTGTAATTATTTGGATGACCACAAATTTTGTATCTACATTTTTTTATTTTTATGCCGGTGTCGTTGGTTTATCCCAGTTATTAGGGCTTAAAAGCTATAAAACATTGGTTCTCCCTCTAATTTTAATCGTTTTTGCTTATTCTGATATTATCTTTAAAAATACTCCATATCAAATCGAGTGGGATATACTGGTTTGGACTCCGGTCATTTTTACTTATGGGTTGATACTGCCTATCGTACTATTGATTGTTTCAAAATTGAAGAAGGCTGGTCAGCGAAAAAAAGGATGATATGGTAAATGGTAGGGCTAGTAAGGTGAGAGAGGTGCTTCCTTTACAATTCCATTTGAATCCTTTAAGATATAGTGGGCGGTGAAAAAATGGCACTTAACAAGTTCGAAAAATTTCTGCAGCATCGACAAAGCTTGCTTTATCAATATAAAATGGGTGATCTAACCAAAAACGAGTTTATTGAAGAAAACTTTTACACCATTGAAAACCTGGGGATCGAACCCTTCAAAAAGATAGATAATATTAAGAAGGCGATTTACAACTACCAGTATTATAATGTTCTGGCAAAGTTCTATTACCGGCAGGCTCTGGATTTCCCCATGGGCAGCAAACAGAGAAAAAGCTATCTGGAAGAGTCCGACAGCTTTTATTGCGAGAAGGATCTGGTAACAATGACCTTGCTGAGGCTTTTGGATTACAAAAGTGTAGATGCCTATTTTGTGAATGTAAAATCGAAAAAGCTGCAAAACAAGCTTTTTGAGATCGTGATTAACGACCCGGATATTATATATGAAATCAACACACTGTCCGCCCCTTTTGGTGGAATGGAGGCTGATGATCTGGTTCTGCATTCTAAAAACCCAAAAATTTTAAGCATGCTTCGCGAAGCAGGTGTTTTTCGTGATAAAAAACAAACGTCTTTGACCGACAGCTATATTAATCAAAAGTATTGATACTTCAACAAATTTATGTATTTGAAGCAAATAATACATGGTATTTCTATCTTCCTTCCGGTAAAAATAAAGCCAAACAACAACAAAAAGAGGTGAGGAAGATGTCAAGACCGAAAACTCCGCTGGTCCCCTCCAAAAGAGAAGCATTAAACCGCTTCAAGCTCGAATGTGCCAAAGAAATAGGGTATGAGCAGTTTGTCAAGGAAAACAACGACCAATATAAAGGCGACTTACCTTCTTATGTGAATGGCAAACAAGGCGGCCCCATCGGCGGACAAATGGTGAAGAAGATGATTCAGAGGGCTGAAGAACAAATGTGATAAAGAATAGCAAACCTCCGGTGTTTTAAGCCGGAGGTTCTTTTATGCGAACCATTTGTGTTGGGCGGGACGGATGCCCATTATTATTCCAGTCATCACCAGGCCATTATTCCTTCAGCACAAGCTGGATGCTGTCCTTAGTTCGAACCATCACCGATAGCTATTGCTTTAGTGCAGGCCGGATGTTATCCTGTGTTCCCACCATCATCGGCATTCATTCCTTTAGTGCAAGCCGGATGATCCTGTTGCAAAGTTCCACATATGGAATGTCGGCTGCAAGAGCCTCCTGCGGCAGAAGGCTTGTCGGCGTCATTCCCGGTAGAGTATTGGCTTCCAGGCAGATGAATTCATCTTCGTTATCTAAAATAAAGTCGATTCGGCAATAGTCACCCAGTCGAAGCACCTGATGTACCCGAAGAGCCAGTCTCTGAACCTTTTTGGTTTCCTCTGCGCTTAGTTCTGCCGGGCAAACTTCTTGCGCCGCACCCGCCTGATATTTGTTTTTATAGTCATAAAACCCTTGCTTCGGAATGATTTCTATGACTGGCAATGCTTCTCCATCCAAAATCCCTACAGAGAACTCCCGCCCCGGGATCATCTTTTCAACAAGGATGTTCTTTTCCACCTTGCAGGCAACCTCCAAAGCATTTTTTAGTTCCGGTACATCATATACGATTGAAACCCCGACGCTGGAACCTGCGCTGCAGGGTTTGACCACACAGGGAAGCCCAATGGCTGAAAGGATTTGATCCATGGATGAACAGAGGGGTTTTCCCTCCAGGCAGATGGTAACCCAGTTTGCGGTTGGTATGCCGCTCTGACACAGCAGCTTCTTCGAAATATCCTTGTCCATTGCCAACAGGCTTCCGATGTAACCCGTGCCGGTATAATGAATGCCCAAAACATCAAGAGTTGCCTGCAGCTGTCCGTTTTCACCCATTGCACCATGCAGCGCAATAAAAACAACCTGTGCCGCCTGGCACAGCTTCAGCACATTCGGGCCGATCAGCGACGCAGGGTTTCCGTTTCTGCGCTTGATTTCCTCCAGATCGGGTGCTGTTGCGGGTATGATATAGGAATAAGGCTCTTTTGTGTTATCACGGAACAGTGCATCAGGATCAAAATCACCTGGAATACCCTCATATACATCGAGCAATAGCACATGATGACCCGATTGCATCAGCGCGTTGGCTATCAGGCTGCCCGAAGACAGTGATACATCTCTTTCAGGGCTTAAGCCCCCGGCAAGAACGACTATTTTCATGTTTGCACCTCTTTTTCATAGACCCTGCAGGTACTTTATGCCACACCTGCATTGGATATACCCATATTAATATAATTAGAAGTGTTTCACAAGCCAGTATTTTTTGTTTCTCCCTTTACTACTTGTTACTGTCTACAGGTAAACAGGTGCAGCCTGCTGAACGAGGTGAAGGATCTCGCATTACTCCTGACAAGATCCTTCGCTGCACTCAGGATGACATCGCTACGCTCAGTTCAATGAGCGCTTGCGCGAATTGTGCGCCAAAACGCGGGCGCTGAAAGCGCCTTCCTTGCGCGTTTTGTGTGCAACTAGTTCATAATTATCTCTGATAATTATGAACGGTCCGCGAGCATTTTATCAAATGCCCTTCAGAGGGGGATTGTACCCGCCACTGAAGCAGAAATCGGTTTATCCCCCGCCTATAGAAGCAGGGGTCTTAGGGCATTTGATAAAACACATACCTCTGAAGCTGCTTATGAACTTATTAGTGTGGGGTGTGAGCAGTAACTACGGTTTCATTCATACCGGGTCATCTGTTTACATATATATGAAGTAGTATCCTGGTATTACAGGTGAAGAGGATGAGCGGAAAGCCTAATCTGTGCTATGCCATGCAACGGAAACGGGAAAAAATAATGGGACAAAAGAAATGGCTGACAAAGTATTTAAAATATTTATATATCAGTTATTCTGCTCTTGGCCTTGTACTGGTTTCTCTTGTTTTGAACAGTAATCATTTCAGGATGTCACCAACCCTTTCCGGAAATCTGTTTCCTTACCTTCACAAATCTGATTTCAATTTGCTGTATCTAGGTGCTGTATTGGGAACATTTCTGTTTGTTATGTCCGGAAAATACAATAGATTGAAAACAAAATATGAACTGCTGCGGCATGATATTATTAAAGATTTGGATTCAACAATCATCGCAACAAAAATATGCCTGTGTACGAGTGACTGCGACTGCCGGGAGCAGTTCGTCCGGGAAATGGACGCATTGGATATAGACATTATCTTTAAAAAATACAAACCCGAAAGCAAGTATTTGGTTTGAACCCATCCATCCTCCGGCGCGAAACTACCTCAATTTTAGCATGTTTCAAGACTTCATTAAAATGTGTTGACAAATGCAATGGAATGAACTATGATAGGAAAAAATGAACACAGAAAAAACAAGCGTTGACAAGGAGGAGTACATACTCTCCGAAAGCACAGAGAGAAGATGGTTGGTGAAAATCTTCGTGAAGGAAGTATGGAAGTAGCCTTTGAGCTGTGAACCGAAAGGATTTTTTCTCAGTAGGCTTCAACGGAAGTTTCCGCCGTTATCCGGAAAGCAGTATCGGAGAATATCCCGTATTGGCAGAGTGCAGATAGCAATATCTGAATCAAGGTGGTACCACGGACAGAACAGTTCGCCCTAAGCATAAGCTTTCGGCGAATTTTTTATTTTAAAGCAAATGGGAAGGCTCTATGCAGCTTATAAGAAATGGGATAACCAGAACCTTCCCGGATGACAATAAACGAAACAATAGAACCGTCCCCATGTTACGAAGTGGAGGTATATTCATGGAAAAACGTTATGATCCCAGGCAAACAGAACAGGAAATGCAGCAATTCTGGCAGGAGAACCAGGTGTACCGGTTTGATCACAACGGCACCAGGCCGGTCTATTCCATTGATACGCCACCGCCAACGGTAAGCGGCAGCCTCCATATCGGTCATATCTTTTCTTACACCCAGGCTGAAATGATTGCCCGTTTCCATCGGATGCAGGGCGAGAATGTTTTTTACCCCTTTGGCTTCGATGACAACGGCCTGCCCACTGAAAGGCTGGTTGAAAAGGATGAAGGGATTCATGCGAAAGATCTGCCGCGCAGTGAATTCATTTCTTTGTGCCTGAACACGACTGAAAAATATGAAAAGGAGTTTGAGGATCTGTGGAAATCGCTGGGATTCTCCGTGGATTGGTCCCTGCGCTACAAAACCATTGAACCGAAGGCTCAGCGCATCTCACAAAAATCCTTTATCGACCTGTATCGTAAGGGAAAAGCTTACATGAGGGAATCTCCGGTGTTGTGGTGCACCGAATGCAGAACCTCCATCGCCCAAGCTGAACTGGAAACGGTGGATAAGGATACCCTCTTTCATTACATTCGCTTCTTCTGCGAAGGGGAGGAGTTGCTGGTTGCCACAACAAGGCCTGAGCTTTTATATGGCTGTGTCTGTCTTTTTGTGAACCCAAAGGATGAGAGATATGCAAGGTTCATCGGCAAAACCGCCGTTGTCCCGTTATATAAATACAGTGTTCCCATTCTGGCTGATGAGAAGGTCGGAATAGATAAGGGAACAGGTGTTGTAATGTGCTGCACCTTTGGAGAC
>JAAYJG010000071.1 GCA_012523055.1 Ruminiclostridium sp.
AAATAATGAAAAGGGACTTTGAAGCTTATGTTAAAACTTTCTATCACCAGTTCGGTATCAAAATTAATGGAATAACATATGTCTCTGAGCCTACAACATAGAGGTTATATGCCATGATATCTTCCATAAAAAAAATACTGTACATCTCACTTTCTGTCATTTTGCTCGTCTCTGTCGGTATCGGGGCTTATTGGTGGTATGGGATGAAAAATATAAAGCCTCAGATGGGCAGGTTAAACATTACCGAAATATCCGACGACAACCGTCTTAAAGTAGTTCAACAGAATATCGATTTTTTAATAGACCTTGCCGACTCCAAGGGAGGAAAATTTATCGCCATAATACCTTATGTGGTTCAGGCAGGTTTTGATCTCAATAAAGCGATGGTGACTGTAACATATGATGATGAACAGGCAAAATCCCTCTCACAAGCAAGGGCAAAAGAGGACTTCATTGAAAAGATGAAACGGTTTGTAAAACAGGAAGAAAAAACCACTTCCAAGCCGGTTTCGATAGCCATTAATATGCCTGAACCGGAAATATTGAGCGTTGATACCGCAGATGATGTACCGATATGTGTCTTAAGAGACAAGGAATCGAGTGGATTACACGATCAAACAAAGGGATTTAAGATTTTTGGAGAGGACTTTGCACGCCGGACAGCACTTTCAAGAAATATTTTAGACCAGGCCGTAAAAGAAGCGACGGGACTCCTTAATACCTTCGTCAAAAACATTTACCCTGATGGACCGGTTCCGGTTATCGATATTCCGTCAGTTGAAAGGCACGAACAAATTAGCTACTTAAAATGCAGCAATTTAGCGATATCTTTCGCCCTATCTTCAAGGGAAGCTGAAAATTGGAATATCGAGTTTAACGACGGGCAATATAATGAAAGCTCTTTATTCATTCACTCAGGATTTACCGGCGGACTTAAAAATGCCCAGGTACGTTTCAGGCTTACCCGTGCCGGTAGGGCTACAAATCTCGATGATTACATGACTGAATGGAAAGCTCCCGGCATTAGCCATAGCCGTTTTTTCAGCTCAATGCAGCCTGAATTTCGAGTATACCTCACCCCTCTGAGTGATAATAAAATGACAGCTTCATGCATTCTGGGTGGATTTTTTTATGACCTTGAATTTTGGGGCGCTGACAGAGACACGCTTTTAAACAACTTACCCAAGATGTTGCCACTGGTACTTAGTCTAAAAGAGAATCCAGAACCAGTATTCTCCAGCCCTGAGATTGACGATTTTGGGATGACCAGGAAGCTATGGGCTTCAGCTACAATTCAACAAAAACGGTCTTATCTCCGGGATATATGCTCCTTCTTTGAAAGGCACTGTCCTGATTTTAAGGTGACCACTTTTTCAGATGGTGTCCCAATATTATATGACAAAACGGAGACTCCAGGAGATGGGAGCCTGTTCCAACATGTCTCCAGGGCAGTAAAAGGAATGTTTACCGACCCGAAGTACTCCGGCAAATATTCAAACCCTAAAGATTTCTATGCAGACTGTTTGGCCATTCTAGCCTCTGAGCCTGGATGGGGGCGTAGGGATAGATTTATCTTTTTTATGGATGATTCAGCTATCTTCTATGTTCCTAAACGAGATACGTCTGGAACAGCCATCGGGAGCGCTATAAGCTCACTAATGTAAAAGTCTGTAACATTGCAGCAATCCTCCTTTGATACGGTTCCATATGAAGAATTTAATTTGAACACCGGAAGGACCTTTTCTCTAAAAAACGGCAAGGTTGTGATAGCAAGCGATATTCTTGGCGACAAGAAAATGTCGGTCGTGATCAGCAGGTTTATTGATTGGTTTGTAGGGCAAAACCAACGAACCTTCATACATCTTTTACAATTATAATATCGAAACACCGTAGCAGACACGCATTCCTCATGCAACTTGGTCGATTGGCAGGGTTGCTTGTAATCTGACTAAACATCCTGAGCCGCGACAAATACCTTTGAGTCAATCCCACCCAAAGCGGCTCTGCCCTGGAATATGAACAGGTTTGCGGAAATACAAGCTCTTGGTAGAAATGAAAAGGGGATGGCTGACAAGAATTGTGTGGAAGAACTTTCAACCTTCCGGTCTTCAATGCCTCACAAC
>JAAYJG010000072.1 GCA_012523055.1 Ruminiclostridium sp.
AATACATAGAAGAGCTTTACGCAACTTTGAATTTAATCAGAGTTTTTCTGACGCTGGAGTGGGGATTGCAAAAATAGTTCTATGTTATTTCTTTTGAAATTCCTTCTTTCCATTTCTTCTATAAAATGATACAATTAAGGTAGTAAGCAGGGAGAAAAAAGTAATGAATAACTATACTTACATAAATAATGAAAACGATGTAACCTATAAATCATTCCTTACGCATAAACAAACCTTTTTGCAATTGTTAAAAGGGTTTGTTCGTGAGGATTGGGTTAATGAAGTATCTGAAGACGGGCTAAGCCTGGAAAATCACAGTTTCATTTTAAATGATTTTCAGGAGCGCGAAGCGGACATCATCTATAAAGCAAGAATCGATGGGCTTGACGTATACTTTTACATACTGCTGGAGTTGCAATCCACCGTGGACCATACAATGCCCTTCCGGTTATTAATATATATGACCGAACTGTGGAAAAGGGTTTTTGCCGATTCTGATGAAAATGAAAGAAAAAGAAAAGACTACAGGTTGCCTGCAATAATACCAATGATACTGTATAATGGTAGTAAAAGCTGGACAGCGGTCAATAACTTTTTAGAATATCAAACTGGGCACAAATGCTTTAAGAATAATCTACTTGGTTTCCGGTATATATTAATCGATATCAGCAGCTATACTGAATCTGAATTATACGAGATTGGAACGCTGATATCATCCATATTCGTATTGGATCAGGATGTTGATCATGAAGAGTGGATAAAAAGGTTTTACAAGCTGATTAAAATTGTGCAGCGATTTAGCCCGGAGCAGTTTGTTAAGTTTAAAAGATGGGTATATAAAATATCACACAGAAATGTTCCTGATGTTAAGAGAGAAGAGCTTGCAAAGATAATTGAGGAAGCCGACCTGTTGGAGGTGGAAAAAATGGTAATGAATATTGAGGTAAACATGAAAAAATGGATGAATGAGGCAAAACAAGAAGGCAGGCAGGAGGGCAGACAGGAAGGCAGACAGGAAGGCTTTGAAGAAGGCTTGTATGTTGCCGCAAAAGCACTTATTCAATCAGGAAAGACCATAGACGAAGCCTCAATTTTGCTGAACCTCCCAAAGAAAATAGTGGATAGAATTAAAAATGAACAATAGGGTGAAACAGCATCTCCCGTCTTGGCATTAACAAGACGGGAGATGTCAGTTATTTCTGGTGCCTACATTACACCTTCTGCCGTTGTTGGCGTCGGTGAAGTTATTTACTCATAAGCACCGATATCCCAGGCGTTCCCCTGTGGCCTGGTTAGTTCTCCTCTTCCGCTTATATTGATCGCACCATTCAAAAAATCATCCAGAGAAACACCTTGATCAATGCCCGTCTTGTTCGCCCCAAATCAGGATGAATATATTACAGATGTCTCCATCCGCAAAATGATCAGGCTTTTCTACATTACAATCCACAGAGGTATACCCGGTATATAAGGTTCTAAATGTACAATGTTTCCTTCAATGGATACTATTTTTCTTGCCACACCATCTGCTCCGAGAACAAATGGAGAATACTCTATAAACTCATTCACCTTTCATCGGGATCTTCACCGCCGCCATATTCATATGGCCCAATATCCCAAACTCCCGTTCTGGGAGATCCGTCCAGATCTTTGGTGAAATCATACGAAGGGAACTTATCAACAGGCAGTAAGCCAGAAATATCAATACCCTCATTCACCGCATCACTCCCATCAAACAGGTGATAGTCGATGCTAAAATCATCTATTTCCTTCCATACCTCAACTGTTGCTTCTTTCTCTACTGTAGCAATCGGACTGTCCAGTTCGATCTTCGTTCGATAGTTACCTTTATAAATCACACGTGATACTGTGGTGATCAGATGCACCGTGTCCTGATCATACCTAAGATAATGACCTGGTTCGATAATGTTCTCATATCCCTCATCAGCCAAATATACTGTCGAAACATTCGTTGAGCTTTCAAACTTATGCACATCAGCCAGCGGCGCTCTGACAACCGGTGCTTGATGGAATATGGTTGACATGTCTGTTGCCGGTTTAGCCTGAAGATACAAATCCATACTCTCCGTTTTTGGGCTGTCTCCGGTCCCAAGGATGATATTATTTGCTGTATTGACATTGGTAGATTTATCATTAAGATACCAACTGCTAACCATGTTGTGGTAAAGATGCATGCCGTTCATACCACTCCAAACAGAAATACCGGTATTTCCATGACTGCCGATCAAGATATTATTGAACAAATAGATATCAGTGCTATGCTCCATGGTATAAGCAATGTTTGAATTATACTCCTGATTTTTAGCCACTAAAACATCCTTTGAATCGCCATATACCGATATCCCGTTGGAATGCTTCCCTTTGTTGTCGATAACGGTATTATTCAGAATGAACCCATTTGTAACACCCGTGAAGTAAATTCCCGTCTTCCCGGACTCTCGAATCGTATTGTTGCGAACAATATGCCCGCTTCCACCAAGACAGGAGATGCCACGCAAGGGACCAGCATTGTTATAAACCTCGTTTCCTTCCACCAACGCATTCATCATGGCACCCACACGGATTGATTGGCACCCGTCAGCACTTCGGCAGTACCGTATTTCGTTATCCCGTATAACACATCCATAAACAACGGGAGATTGGTTCCAGCATATTCCTGATCCTATAAATTTTTGAACGATGAAGCCTTCCACCGCTACATAATTATTCCCACTCCAGAATTCGATTCCACTGCTGCGAACCGATATGGAGACTCCCTCATTGTTGGGATCGGCACTATCAAAAGGCCAGATATATAACCTGCCGATGGCTTCATCGAAATAAAACTCTCCCTGACGGTTCAAAACCTTTGAATCAATGCTGTTTAGTATTGAATATTTTCCATATGGATTTGTTATTGTTTCGAAGGTAACACGGTTCGTTGATGGGTCAAAAGAAGCAGGCGTGCGTATAAGCACACTATTATTTCCACCCAATAGTGCAAGCCGTGAACCGGTTAAATTAATACCGCCCAGTGCATCAGCCTCCAGATAAGTTGTCGCATATTCATCTGCGACGGAAAAGTACGAGGTATCATCAAAATAGAACGCATTCGGTTGATCGGGATACTGGGCAACACTCATCATTTTGTCTGCCTGATACGGGTTCAGTGTCAGGGCGCGATTTTTGCCAGCAGTCCACTCTGGCGGCACTGTTGCATACCAGATATTTTCCCAGTTTTCATTACCACCGCATTCTTCAGCTGACTGGCATTTCGTCCAACCAGTCAGGGGTTCAGACCCGTCAATGATAGCTTTACCTTCTCCCCAGCCATCTCCTTTTAAGATAATTGGGTTATCTGCTTCACCTGAACCAAGAACCCGTTGTCCATATTGTTTGCTCGCCAGCATCTTCCCTCGATAAACCACATCCGATCGGAATAATATGGTGTCTCCAGGCGATAACTTGACTGCCAGGGAATTACCTTCAGCATTAATGTCAATCGGCGCATGCTTCCATGCGGTATTCAGGGATAAGCCATCGTGGTTGTCATTGCCGGAGTCATAATCCACATAATATGTTTTTCCTGCCGTGGGTGCCTTGGTTGGGGTGGGGGTGGGCGCCTCAGTTGGTGAAGTAGTCGGGGTTGGTGCCTTGTATTCAAAAGCCCCTATATCCCATTCATTGTCTGTCCCTCTGACAGCACCATCCATATCCTTATTGAAGGGCTCCTCCAATACCATGCCTCCAGGCAATTCACGCGATAACCGGAAATTACCCCCTGCCGCATCGATAAATGGATCATCTGTCAGATTTTTTTTTATGTTATTCTTTTCTTCTATATTTCCTATGCTTGGGGCATTATCGCACTCGTGCCAGATATTGTTTGCGACCAGGTTGTTGTCCCCTTTATTTGCAAGGTTTATTCTACTGGCAAGCTTGCCATTCATATTGTAAAAGGTATTATTGTATATTTTAACATCAGATAGGAATGGACCCCCATTCGCGCCGTTACTTCCAATTGCCCGACTGGGGCCTGCCAATGGACTGGTTTCCTTAAATATATTCCCATAGATATAGTAGCCACTGCTATAGGTAGGGATATCTGGATTTCCACGATATCCTAAACTGATATACCCGGTCCCTCCGGCCGCCGCGAAATTCTCAAATGTATTATAACGAATATGTATATTCATGTTCTCCTTCTCTCCACGATGCCATATTCCAACTGAATGGCTGGCAGAAGACCCAGAGCCTCCATTCTTAAAATAGCAATGCTCTATCAGAAAATCAGATTCGGGGTTGGAAAACAACATCCATTCCTGGCCTGAATCATGAATATAGCAGTATTGAAATGTGATATGTGCTGTAGCACCTGTGGCATATATCGTTCTTGTTATGTATGCATCGTCCTTCCCCGAGCCTGCCCATCCGGCATCTTCCATTTCAATATGTCTTAATGTCAAATAACGAACTTGTGCATTATTGGGAATCCTCATGCAATTTCCGCCTAAATGGGGTGCTATGTTCATCGGATTATACAGCTTTATACCATGTCCGTTATCATCTTCTCCCGTTTGCCCATCAATGATGTAATACCCCTTTGTAAACGTAAAAATTGATCCCTGTTTAGCAGTAAATAATGCCACACCCGTCGCATAACCATTCTTCCAGCCAACAGCAGTACCATGATCATCTACTGTAGCCTTTTTTATTACAATATACGCATCCCCTTGCTCGGGATCATCAAAGGTATATGGAGGATAAGTGCCTGAAGCAATGTAATAGGTTGCTCCCCTTTCCAGGACATCCGGAAGCTTAGTCCAGGCATTGTTCCAATCAACCCCGTTGTTGTCACCGTTTGCGCCCTGGCGGACATAATAAGCCTTTTGGGAGCCAGGTGTCGGCGTAGGCGTTGGGGTGGGTGCCTTGCCCCATACTTTTGCCAAACGCTCAAACAGTGCCAACACCTCGGCACGGGTGATCGGGTCATTCCATTTGCTGTCTCCTTTATTACCAAGCAGTATTCCCTTGTCCTTCAGGCACAGGATGGCCGGATAGAAATCCATGGGCACGCCGGCTTTTGGGTTTTCAGCGGCGAGTACCAGTTGTTTGTACCAGCTGTAGGTTTTATGGCCAATAGTCCCAACGTCGGGATTTGAAATCGTAATAGTTTTCATCGTATCATAGAAGGCCGGATTATCATTGACTACAGCCATGTTATAATATTTTCCGCCTTCCTGGATATCTTCGTTCCACAGGAGATTAGCCAGTGCATAGATCACCTCTCCACGGGTCATGGGTTTCAGAATGGTTTCCTTTGTGTATTGATCCGGATGGACCAATCCGTCTTTGGCTACAACTACGTATTGGGTATACCAGTCGTTACCGAACTGTTCCACAAACCGAATCCAGGTTTCAGCATCCTGCTCGGCCTTTTGTTTGATCAAGCCCTCCGAGCTGTTGAACCGGGCCAGCATGGTCAGCATTTCGGCCCTGCTGACCAGGTTTCCGCCCCTAAAGGTTTTGTCCGGAAACCCCTTTACAAGCTTGCGATATACAGACAATGGAATATGGGAAGCATACCATTCATCTCCTCGAATATCTTTAAAGGTAAGCTTTGCCAGTTCCCGCAGCTTCTCTTGATATCCGGCAGTCAGGGTTATCACAGGTTCTCTTTTCATCATGAAACCATAGGTGGGGTTCAGAGTGTTATCGCGGATATCAGCACTTTGATATAGCAGCTCCAGAAGCCTGACCATTTCGGGATAATCTGTTGTGATCAAGTTCTCTGTCGATGGGGGATCTTTGCTATGCTCCTGCGGTGTTGGTGCCGGAGACGGATAATATTTATCCCACATTGGAGCAAAAAAGGCAGCGCTATAATACGGTGGATTAATTGCTCCCACATTATTTCCGTGGCGTTCAGGCCAGCGCCCTCCCTGAACACCTTCGGGGTAACCGAAATCTGTTGGGCTATTGTAATAAGCCAGCCTTGGATCTAAAATAGGCGTTCCCGGATTGTTTGGGTCATCACCGAAAAGAATGCCGTAATCATCCATATTGCCTGTGCTTGGTGCAGCAGGATCAAGTTGAGTTAACTGGCCTTGAGTAAACCACCTCTGTACATAATCAAATAAAAGGGGGTTGTTATACATCTGTGCAAGCTCAGGCATAATCGTTCCTGCGATTACCAAACCTTGCCATGGTCCACTCATGATATTCTGATAACCACTATATGATCGATTTAAAGACCCTCCGCCATCAATATATCCATATGGATCGGGATAACAAATATTGTACATATCTGTAGGGTTCTTATCCAACGTAATGTATTCCCAATAGCGACGAGGATTAAAAGACATAAATACCATATTCTCTGAACCGTACAGCGCTCGTGAGCTGTCCAGGGTACTGGGTTGTAAAAAATCGTGCTCAGAGGTTTTAAATACTGCCTCGTTCTTAACATATTTTTTTGCTTCATCATCCCCAAGCATAACTGCAAACCACGCCAGCGGCAAGCTGTGGCCAGGTTGGTGGCCGCCGCCGGGCCCATAATTTCTTCCCTCAAGGGTATTATGGTAAAAGTCGATGGACATCTGTGTAAAATGGATAAGCGCTTCCATTTTGTCTTCCAGCGGATCATTAAGCATTAGCCTGAGCGCAGCTTCTCCATAACGCTTTCCTACCGCACCGCCGTATACACTGTTTATAAAATTATCAAGAGGACGCATATCATAACCCATGGCCACGCCCTTATGCTCTATTTGCACCATTTTATACCATCTTGCAATTTGTTGCAGTGTTGGAGGCTTTCCAGCCGGTTCTACGGAAGGCAAAAGGTCTGTCCTCAAGTTGCTGACATAATAATATGGCTTGTTGATTGCCACATAAGGCGGTCTGAAAACCTGTGCGCCGTTACCAGGTGGTGGCTCGGCAACGACTGTCAATACCACCATGGTCTGAAGGGCTTGTTCAGCCCTGTTCTTTTGATCTTCTCTTGGCAGCACATCAGAACGAACGCTTTTTAAAATCGATTCCCCAGGTCCCGCCAGGTATGGAAGGTCGGGAACCAAATCCGGATCAAAACTTGCAATCTCAGAGCAAAAGCCTTGTCCCTCTTTTGTGCCTGCAGTTGGGTTTATCTCCCAGCCGTGAATCCATCTGTCTCCATCTTCCACATAATCCGGTGTTATTCTTGTGATCACCACATTCCCGCTTTCTCCTGTTTTCACCCAAAAGTCGCCATTGGCAAAAGTCCCAACGGTATAGAGACCATCAAAGATAAAAGTGATTCCATACTGGGTCACTTGATCTGTTTCGATAGTCTTTCCTTTTTCAATGACAGTGGGTACAATGATTTGCCGCCCTTCCATAGAGTTAATGGCGTAACAAATCGAGCTGGGAGAAACAAACAATGTAAGAAGGATACACATACTGAATGGGAGTAATAAAAACCTCTTTGTCTTTTTATTGGTCCCGTGCACAATCAATCCCATCACGTAAACCTCCGAAAAGAATGATATTTCATGTGGCTAAAAACAGCCCTGCTTCTGTTGTTATAACGCCTTATGAAACGGTTTGATGTGGTAAAACAAGTATATCATATATACATCCTGAAAATATTTATTTTAACTATTTTTCTCTCTTTTTCTTAATGTTGTGATTTATGCACACAATAAATATGACTTATGCACTTTTCCAGTGATTTTTGCACACAAAAAGAGCGGGGTCCCCCGCTCATGCTTTCAACTATACACTCATATCCGGCAACGTGATTACAAAATCCCAAGTATTTTTAGCAATTCCTTCGAGATATCCTGCAGGGGCAGCTGCTTTTCAACTGCGCCTATATCATAGGCTACCTTTGGCATTCCGTAGACCACCGATGTGGCTTCATCCTGGCCAAAGGTTCTCGCACCCTTTTTACGCATTTCCAACAGGCCTTCTGCTCCGTCTTTTCCCATACCGGTAAGCAGAATGCCAATGGCGTCACCTTTTGCTTTTTCAGCAACCGATTGAAAAAGCACATCCACAGATGGGCAATGGCCACTCACTTTTGCTTCCTTATTACACTCAACATAATAACCATCGCCTGCTTTCTTTAAGCGCATCTGATATTCACCTGGCGCAACCAGCAACCTGCCTGGATAAACCCGATCCCCGCTTTTGGCTTCCTTGGCTTCAAAGGCACAGGAATTGTTCAGCCGCTCGGCATACATTCTCGTGAATACGGGTGGCATATGCTGAACGATTACAATACCGGGGATATTTGCGGGAAGATCCTGGATCACTCTGAAAATCGCCTCGGTTCCTCCAGTGGATGCACCAATCGCAATAACTCCGTATTGCGGGTGCTTGTTCAACGATCTCTCGCCATATGGATTGTTCATCTTCTTCAGGATTGAACGGTTGGCAGTAACCGCTATTTTAAGCTTTACCTTCAGTTCATTAAAAAATAGAGTCTGACCCATACTCTCCCGATCCGGTTTAACAACAAAATCCAGCGCACCGGCTCCAAGTGCATCAAATACCTTTTTGTTGGCTGAGCTGACCACCACGACGGGTATTGCATAACCCGGCATCACTTTTTTCAAGAAATCAATCCCGTTCATTCCAGGCATTTCAATATCGAGGGTGATGACATCCGAGTTGAGCTCTTCAATCCTTTTTACCGCTGTAGCTGCATCCGCTGCTTCACCTGCTATTTCCATGCCCGGCTCCCTGGAAATATGGTACCGCAACGCCTCACGAAAAAAAACCGAATCGTCAACAACCAGTACGCGGATGACTTTTTTTATCAATATCATGGCTCCTTTCTGTAAATCGAGGGTTTAATGTATTGGTACCCCATCGTATTCCTGCCAAGGCTTTCTGAGTGCCCGATAAACAGATACCCTCCGGGCTCAGTCCATTGATAAAACTTTCGAATGAGTTCCTGTTTCATTTGCATATTGAAATAGATCATGACGTTCCTGCAAAAGATCACATGGAATTTCCGTTTAAATGGAAAACGTGGTTCATTCAAATTCAGATGGCGGAAGATGAGCTCATCTCTTATTCTTTCTCCAACTTGAACCGTACCGTTGTTCAACCTGTTAAAATAAAGCTTTTTCCATCTGTTTGGCATCTTCTCCAGGCTTTCTTCAGGATAAATGGCAGTGGTCGCTTTTTCAAGAATAGCTGTTGAAATATCAGTAGCCAGGAGCTTTGTATTCCACTCTCCCCAGGAATAATTAAAAAAGTCAGCCATAACCATTGCGAGGGTGTAGGCTTCCTCACCGGAAGAGCACCCTGCGCTCCATATCCTCAGGTCCCTGTCTCTGACCGTTCCCGACAACCATGGCAAAACAGTGTTTGAGAAAAAGTGGAAATGCTCCTCCTCCCGCAGGAAATAGGTATGATTTGTGGTCAGCTTTTCAGCCAATTCCCGCTCAAGCTCACCGCTCGTATCTTGTAAAACCACTTCAAGGTACTCGGAGAGACTGTCCATACCCCTCGCCTGAAGCACTTTTCCAAGCCTGCTTTCGACTAGAGCTCTCTTTTCCTCCTTCAGTTCTATCCCAAAACGCTCACTGAGGATTTCTCTTAATAAATTGAATTCTGTCCTGGTAATAGGCTTCATACTCCATACATCCATTCATGATAACGCTCTAAACCGGGGTTTTTAGCGGGAAACGGATTTCTCAGTAAACCTGCTTTTGGGGCTGGTTCTTAGTATTTCCCGAAATCGTTGTTTCCTTTTAAGTATAAGTTGTTTCCCATACCGTTTTCTGCGCTGCTGTTCCTGCTCTTCTTTCCCACGCTGCTCTTTTTTCTGATGTTTGAATTGATCGTGCTTCTCCCATGACCCTGAGTATTTCTTAACTCAAACCTGGAAATGCTGTCATTCAATAGCTGTGCCTGAGCCAGCAGTTCTTCACTGGATGCAGCACCTTCTTCAGCGGTGGCTGAATTGGTCTGAATCACCTGAGATACCTGCTCTATACCAATATTGATCTGGCTGATGCCATTGGCTTGTTGATTGGATGCGTCTGCAATCTCTTCCACCAACTCTGCTACGCGGGATGAGCTTTCTACGATGCCTAGCAGCGAGCCTGCTGTTTCATTGGCGATCTTTGTGCCCATATCCACCTTCTTCACCGTTGCCTCGATAAATTCAGTGGTCTCATTGGCTGCATTGGCACTTCTGGCTGCAAGGTTTCTGACCTCTTCGGCCACTACCGCGAAGCCCTTACCGTGCTGGCCAGCCCGCGCGGCTTCCACTGCCGCGTTCAGCGCAAGGATGTTTGTCTGGAAGGCGATATCGTCAATCACCTTGATGATTTTGGAGATATTCCCGGAGGCTTCATTGATGTCCTCCATGGATTTAAGCATATCCTTCATGCGCATGTTCCCTGTAACAGCATTCTCTTTGGCTTGCAAAGCATTCTGATTGGCCTGGACTGCATTGGCTGCATTGATCTTGATTTGTGAGGATATCTGCGCCATGCCGGAGGAAAGCTCTTCGATGGAGCTGGCCTGTTCGGTGGCACCCTGCGACAGATGCATGCTGCCTTCCGAAACCTGCTTGGAGCCTGCTGCAACCTGTTCTGAAGCCTTGCTGATGTCTCCCATCAGTTCATTCAGGCTATCGATGATCATGTTGAGGGATTCAGAAATACAGCTGTAATCCCCTTCATAATCCTGAATGGGATCGATATCCAGGTTTCCTTCGGATATCTTTCCCAGTATTTCAGACATTTCACCGATCATATTCTGAAGCACTTCAACCGTTCTGTTGATAGACCCTACCAGTACAGCATAGTCACCCTTATATTGCGTGTTTATCGTCACACCCAGATTTCCCTGTGATATCCCATCCATGACCAGGGCCACTTCGTTGATCGGGGTAACGATGGCATCAATGGTCGCATTAACCCCTTCGATAATTTTTCCGAACTCGCCCTGATGCCTGCTGGCGTCGGAACGGATAGAAAGCTCGCCGTTCATGGCAGCCTTCGTCAGTGAGTTTACGTCATTGGTCATTTGTGAGAGTGTTTCCTTCAGCTTCAGCATGCTCATCGCCAGCTTGTCCCTTTCAGAAGAAGCTGAAATGGTAACATCGAGATTCCCCTTTGACAGCTCAAACGCAGCATCTGCTTTTTGCTTCAAGCCGTCAACCATTCCAGAAAATGCCTTTTTCAATCTGCCTATCTCATCCGTCGAATCGATTGTAAAGGAGAAATCCGTTTCACCCTCGGATATCCTCTCAGCATATCCGGTAAGTTCCTGTACGGGTTTTGAAATCATTTTGATCATTCGCGATAAGAATATGCTTACCGCCACATAAACCAAAACATTCATGATGAGCATGCCCCATATGTTCCGATTCTTGCTCAATTCATTCAAATTGATAATGTCTTCGGTCATCGTGTCGATCATTTCACCGATCAGGTTCAGGGTTTCACGCGCGGGTTCGAAGCTTGTGGTTCCCAACCCGTCCCCGCTAACACCTGTGGACATATTGATCTCTTTTTCCCACTTCTCAAATAACAGGTTGAATTCATTAAAATAATCATAGATGAGCATATTGTTTAATGATTATGACGTTAACTCAGTATACATAATTTTTTGTGAGGTGATACAGCTAAACAAAACACGGTTAAATAACTCACAACCAAAAAACCTACGGTTGAACCTGTAGCAGAATTCATCCAGAT
>JAAYJG010000073.1 GCA_012523055.1 Ruminiclostridium sp.
CCATTGAAAATATGCTAATTCAGGCAGTTTTCATGAAGCAAAATTCATTAAACATAGGAGGGAATATTGATGTCCAACAAGAAAATGAAGACCATGGACGGTAACCAGGCAGCGGCCTATGTATCCTATGCATTTACCGACGTGGCGGCAATCTACCCCATTACACCTTCTTCTCCAATGGCGGAGCACGCTGACGAATGGTCCGCTTATGGTTCGAAGAATCTTTTCGGCCAGAGTGTAAAGGTTACTGAAATGCAATCTGAAGCGGGTGCGGCAGGCGCTGTGCACGGTTCTTTGCAGGCAGGTGCTCTTACCACTACCTTTACGGCATCCCAGGGTTTGCTGCTGATGATCCCCAACATGTACAAAATCGCCGGTGAACTGCTCCCGGGTGTTTTTCATGTGACTGCTCGCGCAATCGCATCCCATGCTCTGTCCATCTTTGGTGATCATACCGACGTCATGGCTACCCGCCAGACAGGTTTTGCGATGCTGGCCTCAGGCAGCGTTCAGGAAGTCATGGATTTGGGCGGTATCGCTCATTTGGCCGCAATCAAATCCAGAGTACCTTTCCTGCATTTCTTTGATGGTTTCAGAACTTCTAATGAGGTTCAGAAAATTGAAACCATTGATTATGCCGATTTTGCCAAGCTGGTCGACTGGGAAGCCATTTCGGAATTCAAAAAACGTGCATTAAACCCGGAACATCCCGTTGCACGCGGCACAGCCCAGAACCCGGATATTTTCTTCCAGGCCAGGGAAGCATCGAACAAATTCTATGATGCAGTTCCCGATATCGTTGCTACATATATGAAAGAAATATCGAACCTGACAGGCAGGGAATACAAGCCCTTCAATTATTATGGCGCACCCGACGCAGAGCATATCATCGTTGCGATGGGTTCTGTCACCGATACCATTGAAGAAACCATCGACTACCTCATGGAAAAAGGCGAAAAGGTTGGCGTTATCAAGGTACGCCTGTATCGCCCGTTTGCGGCCAAGTACTTCTTTGACGTACTGCCTGCAAGCGTAAAACGCATTACCGTTCTTGACAGAACCAAGGAACCCGGTGCAGCCGGTGAGCCTTTGTATCTGGATATCAGAAGCATATTCTATGACCGCGACAACAGGCCTCTGATTGTCGGCGGACGTTACGGTCTGGGCTCCAAGGATACCACACCCACTCAGATCAAGGCTGTTTTCGACAACATGAAGCAGGAAACACCGAAGGATCAGTTCACCATCGGCATCGTGGACGATGTTACCTTCCATTCACTCGAGCTGAAGGAAAAGATCGTTACCGAAAGCAAGGGAACCGTTCGCTGCAAGTTCTGGGGCCTGGGTTCTGATGGTACTGTTGGTGCCAACAAAAGCGCAATCAAGATCATCGGCGACGAAACCGACCTGTACGCACAGGGTTATTTCTCTTATGACTCAAAGAAATCCGGCGGCGTTACCATCTCTCATCTGAGGTTTGGAAAGAACAAAATCCGTTCCACCTATCTCATTGAAGAAGCCGATTATATCGCCTGCCACAACCAGTCCTATGTGGACAGCTACGATCTGATTGCCGGCCTGAAAAAGGGCGGAACCTTTGTGCTGAACTGCCAATGGAACGAAGAAGAGCTGGAGCACAAGCTTCCCGGTACCCTGAAACGCCAAATCGCAAACGGCAATGTGAATTTCTATACCATCAACGCAACCGGTATTGCCAACGAAATTGGTCTTGGCAATCGCATTAACATGATCATGCAGGCTGCATTCTTCAAGCTTGCCGATGTTATTCCGGTTGATGAAGCCGTGAAATACCTGAAGAACTCCATCGTCAAATCTTATGGCAAGAAGGGTGAGAAGATCATCCAAATGAACTATCAGGCAGTTGATCAGGGCATTGACGCATTGAAAAAAATCAATGTTCCGGGAAGCTGGAAGAACGCTGACAATGAAACGAAGCAAGATTCCAGAGACCTTCCCGATTTCATTAAAAACATCATGGTGCCCATGAACGCAATGAAGGGTGATGACCTTCCTGTCAGCGCATTTGCAGGCAGAGAAGACGGAACCTTCCCCAGCGGCACCTCGGCATATGAAAAACGCGGTATCGCTGTAAACATTCCGGAATGGCAAACCGACAATTGTATCCAATGTAATCAGTGCTCCTATGTATGTCCTCATGCAGCCATTCGTCCGTTCCTGCTGAACGATGCTGAAAAGGCCGCTGCTCCCGAAGCCTTTGTTACAAAACCGGCCCAGGGTGCCCAATTGAAGGGTCTGAACTACAAAATTCAGGTCAGTGCTCTGGACTGCACGGGCTGCGGTAACTGCGCGGACATTTGCCCGTCAAAGAATAAGGCATTGATCATGAAGCCCTTGGAATCTCAACTGCAGCAAATTGATAATTGGGAGTATGCAACTAAAAAGGTTTCCGTCAAGGATGACCTGATGCCGCTTACAACCATCAAGGGCAGCCAGTTAGCACAGCCGCTGATCGAATTCTCCGGCGCTTGCGCAGGCTGTGGTGAAACACCTTATATCAAAGTCGTCACCCAACTGTTCGGTGACAGAATGGTCATCGCCAATGCTACAGGATGCTCCTCCATCTGGGGCGGCTCCGCGCCGGCAACGGTATACACCAAAAACAAGGACGGCAAGGGCCCCGCATGGGCAAACTCACTGTTCGAAGACAATGCTGAATATGGTTACGGCATGGCCGTTGCGATTCGCCATAACCGTGACGCCATTGAAGACAACATGAAGGCACTGTTGAATATGGATATTCCCGCTGCTTTGAAGGATGCTTTTAACAATTGGATCGCCGGCAGGGAAGATGCTGAAGCCTCCAAGAAGGCATCTGC
>JAAYJG010000074.1 GCA_012523055.1 Ruminiclostridium sp.
GCCGTGAGCTGTTCAAAACAGCCTGGGAAAATGGCGTCAATCTCATGTTTGAAGCCAGCGTCGGCGGTGGCATACCCATCATCAAGGGCCTTAGAGAAGGCTTGATAGCCAATAATATTGAAAGCATCTACGGTATTTTAAATGGAACCTCCAACTATATTCTCACGAAGATGTATCAGGAAGGCCTTGAATTCTCTGAAGCACTGAAGGGTGCTCAGGAGAGAGGCTTTGCCGAAGCAGATCCCACACTGGATGTCAGCGGGGGGGACGCCGCCCACAAACTTACCATCCTTGCGTCCATAGCTTCAAACAGCTTTGTTCCCTATGAAAGCATCTATATGGAGGGCATTACCGATATCACCAAACTGGATATTGATTTTGCCAAATCCTTCGGATACACCATCAAGCTGCTGGCCATTTATCGCGTGATAAACGGCGGCCTTGATTTAAGGGTACATCCCACGCTGATCAGCAGCAAGCACCTGCTTTCTGCCGTCAGCAATGAACTGAACGCTATTTTTGTCAGCGGAGATTTCGTTGGCAATACGATGTTTTATGGCCCCGGAGCGGGGGAAAGACCTACCGCCAGCGCCATTGTCAGTGATATTGTGGATCTGTCCGAACGGTTGTGCAATAACGGGGAAAAACTGAGAAGCTCAATGATGAAACCCACCACAGAAGTAAAGCTGATTCCCAACGACGAAATTAAAAACCGGTTTTACTTAAGGTTTTTCACCCGGGACATCCCCGGTGTGTTGACGAAAATTTCAGGCGTACTGGCCGATTGTGGCATATCGATTTCTTCCATGGTACAGCTGGAAACCCATGAGAAAGAGAATTATGTCCCCATCGTGCTGCTGACCCATGAAGCGATGGAGAAATCCATGGAGCAAGCCTTGAAGCAGATCCTCCAATTTGAATTTGTAAAAGAGAACTTTTTAAGGCTTCGCATTTTTTAGGGATTATGATACAATGTGAACAGAGTACCCAAAATATGTATAGGAGGATGAAAAAATGTCGAAAAGGCTGATTCCAATCCTTTTGGTTGTCGCGATGTTGTTCTCTGTGTTTACCGCATGCGGCAAGAAGAAAACTCCTAAAGATGAGATCAGTACTGCCAGGGAGCAAATTGAAGATCTGCCTGTTCAACTGGACGATAAAACCGAGGCGCTGCTGGATAAAGCTGAGAATATCGATACAGGCAACGTTCCCACACTCGCTCCTGCCAACATCAAGGTAACGGTTGACCTGCCAGAGGGCTGGGAAGAAGATAAGGATTCGACGAATGTTGTTGTAGCCTATATAAAGGATACCAACATATTCAACCTCATGCAGAGCTATGCCTACAGTGAAGTGAACTATGCCAAAGATCTGGCCAAACTTGAAATGGAGCAGATTAAGGAATATTTCGAAGAGGCTGCTTATTCAGAGCTTGAAGCTGTGACTGTTGCCGGGTTGGAAGGGTGTAAGTTTTCGATGGAGCTTGCCATCACAGAGTCAATGAAACAGACACAGATGTACGTTTATTTCGAAAAGGGCGGGAATTACTATAAAGTCATGAGTGCCTGGTTCAGCAATGATGAGGAAGGGAAAGAAGATATCGAGCATATTCTGGCTTCCATGAAAATAGAGTAATTTTGCTATGAACAAAGGAGATGAAGCTCATGAGTGAGTTCAATCCCGTAGTCGTTCAGGAAGAATTCAAGGGGATAAGCATTTTTGATGAAAAGCCACAGGTAAAGCCCGGCACCGTCAGGGTTTACCTGGGAACAGGGGAACACTGTGCTGTTTTTATGTCAGGAAGCAATATCACTCGTTCCGAGTTAATGGCCGGTCAGTATTCCAATGTTTATGTGGTTGAACTGCGAGAATTTCCGAGAACCTATGAACAGACGCTGGGTTCATCCGACGATCTGGCCGGGTTTACTGTAAAGATCACCCTTTCCATACGGGTCGCCCATCCCGAAATTTTTGTTCGTGCCATGGTGAAGGATGTTTCAAAGCTCGTTTCGCAAAAATTGTCGCCTTATCTTGAAAACATCAGCATGAATTATGCTCCGGACAAAAGCCAGGATTTACAGCGGGAAAGCCTTACGCTTTTGTCCCGTACAAGCTTTCAGCAAAGCCTGGAAAAGGATTACGGGCTTTTCGTCAACGTGGAAAGCA
>JAAYJG010000075.1 GCA_012523055.1 Ruminiclostridium sp.
CATGAAGCTTATTGCTTCTTGTTTAGCCATAATCAACAACCTCCCGAACGTATGTTTTCATATAAATTATACCAAACATGAGTTCGTTATACAAGAGATTACTGATTAAAAGTCATAGTCATTTTAATTTTTTCATGTTTACCTCCGATATGGAATATTACTATAATGGTAGTATACTATATCGGAAACAGTGTGTCAAGAATAATTTAAAATAGATTATTCCAACGAGAAGAGAAAAAATAAGCTTGACAACATTCCATGTAGCCTGTAAAATGAAACACAATATATCGAAAAGGGCATTGATAAGGAGGAGTAGATATATCTCTGACACGCAGAGAGGAGATGCTGGTGGAAATTCTCCGGGAAGAGTGTATCGAAGGTAGCCTTTGAGCCGTAAACCGAACCCAGTAATATCTGTTAGTAGGCTTTACCGGATTCCCACCGTTACAGGGGAGTCGATATCGGCTGCAAAGCCCGTATTGAGCTGAGTGTGCGCATCAATGGCGCAAAATTAGGTGGTACCGCGAATAACCTTCGTCCTAAACAGGATGAAGGTTTTTTTGATCACTTATAAAATGATTTAACGGGGTATGCTGAGTGAAAGGTGGAGGGATGACCATGAAAATGACAGGTGCTGAAATTGTAATGAAACTGCTGGAAAGGCAGGGCATTAAAAGGGTTGCAGGAATTCCGGGGGGTGCCAACCTGCCGCTTTACAATGCCCTGAATAAAAGCAAAATCAGGCATATCCTGGTGCGCCATGAGCAGGCGGCGGGCTTTATAGCGCAGGGGGAAGCAAGACGCACCGGCAGGGCAGCAGTCTGTTTTGCCACATCGGGCCCCGGCGCGATGAACCTGTTAACAGCCATTGCTGATGCAAAGCTGGATTCCATCCCAATTGTAGCAATAACAGGCCAGGTAGCCAGTAACCTTATCGGGACGGATTCGTTTCAGGAAGTAGATACCTTTGGCCTTTCATTTCCGATCACAAAGCACAGCTACCTGGCAAAAAAACCGGAAGAACTGTTAGAAATCATTCCGGAAGCCTTTCGAATTGCGGAATCGGATCGTCCCGGGCCGGTTCTGATTGATATTCCGAAGGATGTGCAGATGGCGGTTTGCAGCTTCAAGGCATTTCCAAAGCCAGGTAAAAAAGTGGAACCGAAAGCATACCAGGATGAAGTTGCTCTTGAGGCTGCACGGGCATTAATCCAATCAGCCCGCTCTCCGGTTATCATCGCGGGCGGGGGAATAATCCATTCAGAAGCCTGCCCGCAGCTGCGACAGCTGGCCGAAACAAACAATATTCCGGTAACCGTTACGCTGATGGGGCTGGGGGCTTTTCCTGCCGACCATCCTCTATATATCGGCATGTTGGGAATGCATGCGGCAAAATACACCAATCTGTTAATGAATGAGGCAGATTTGATCATTGCGGCGGGAATTCGTTTTGATGACAGGGCTACTGGCAGGGTAGAACAATTCTGCCCAAACGCAAAGGTCATTCATATGGATATAGATGCTGCTGAAATCCATAAGATCCGCACCGCGCATATTCCGATGATGGGAGACGCAAAGGAAATCCTGAAGGCACTGCTTCCCCGTATTGAGAACAACCAGCGGAAGGATTGGATAAACAGGTTACAGGAACTGAAGGAAAGATACCCGCTGCAAATCTGCAGCGAAGATGCCCTTCATCCCATTCGGTTCATCCAAAGGGTTCATGCCGCAGTACCTGAAAACACAGCTGTCGCAACTGATGTAGGGCAGCATCAGATGTGGGTTGCACAATCCTGGCTCTTTACTCATCCGCGATCTTTCCTGACTTCGGGTGGTGCCGGAACAATGGGGTTTGGCTTGCCTTCCGTCATGGGGGCTGCTTTGGCCGGGCCGGAAAAGAGAGTGATACTTTTTGCCGGCGATGGCTCCATTTTAATGAATATTCAGGAACTGGACACCCTGGCGCAGGAGAATTTGAAGGTCACCATATTTGTCATGAACAATAATGCATTAGGCCTGGTAAGGCAGCAACAGGAACTGTTTTACGGTGGCAATTATATCGCCAGCAGGTTTGAAAGCAAGCCGGACTTTGTAAAAATCGCCGAGGGCTTTGGCATAAAGGCATTTCATCTGCAGGAAGGATCGCAGCTGGCGGGAATCCTCGAAAAAGCCCTGAATTGCGACGGGCCTTGCCTGGTGGACGTTAAGATTGATCCGTCGTTGAATGTTCTTCCGATGGTTCCTCCGGGAGGAGCCAACATCGAGATGATCTGCTAAGGTGAAGAACTCATTAGCCTTAACGAGCATAATAGCATCCTGAGAAATGCGAAGGAACCTGTGCTATAACGTATTTACAGTCCAGAAAAAAGCCGGGAAAAAAGCGGCGGTTGTCTTCTAAGAGAGAGAGAAGACAAACCGCCGTTTATATAAACCATGAAACGCTTTTGTTTAATTCTGGCGAGTGCTCACCGGATAATTCACCAAACACCAGATGGGGATATATGATTTCGGAGTTATCTTATTCATCATTCCATCAGCTTCACGCCGTAAAGTCCATAATCACTCTGGATTTCGCTCACTTCGCCGCTGGTTACCGAACGGATGAATTTACCGGTAACGATGGATTCATTTCCCGAACCGGCAACGCCTTCAAGGAAGAATGAGGCGAACCCTACGACGGTTACGTCGGCACGGCCGCTCACATCCAGCGAATCTATGATGACAACGGTGATCACCCGGGGGCAATTGGGTTCGAAATGATCAGCGGTGCAGGCAGGATAATGATCGCAATCCAATAGTAATGTATCAATGCCCTGTTCGGTTGGGCCGCTCATGTTGCCCGGTTCAGTCTGGATGATGTCTCCCACAAACAATCTGCCTGAATAACCATTGACAATGTTATTGTAATAGACATGAGCTCCGGCGCCCCCCAGTTCAATTGGACCAAAATTTCCGTTAACTCCACTGCCTGCCTTTAGTACATAGTTTTCACCAAAGACAAGCGCCTGGTCCTCAATCGCAAAGGGTCTGGCACCGGATACGCCAGATACTGGAAGCACCACAGCACTTGCGGTTGATGAAACATCTGCGCTGTGGAAACCAAGAATCGGTGCTAAAAAGAAATTGACCTGTTTTTCAGCGGTCACTCTTAAGCCGGTTTGCGAATCATTTACCACTATCTGAACTGCAGCAGGGTTAACTCCATTTTTTGCGATGAAATCCCGAACCCTTACTTCAACCTGCGTTGGGTTATAAATCAATTCCTGAGCGCCGGCAAGCACAGATGCGTCCACTGCGTTGGCCAGCTTGTTTTTTTCTACGACCATCATGCCGATATCAGCCACCAGAGAGGTTACCGCCAACAACACTGTCAGCGAAATACAATAAACAACGATGGAAGAACCACGCCTGCTTCTAAATTTGAGCATAGAAACCCCTCCTCTTGTTTTCAGTATACATCTGCTATGTTCATGAAGCCATATGCCAAAACGCTTAATCCCCTGGGACCATGGACCTAAAACTTGAGTTGGAAGGTAAAATACCCCTGTTACAATTCAATGACATTGCGGATCATAGGAATGAAGGACTATGGTCAAAGAAAAAGTTGGCCGATATAATGAGAGAAAGGGAGATTTATACCGATTCATTACCAAAGAAAAGTGAGGTTCCTATGAGACGAGAAATAAGGGTTTTCACTGCAGTTCTATGTGCTTTGCTTCTGGCAATATCGGCAGTAAACGTTCATGGAGCGGAGAGTTCCAGAGATATCCGGATCGGTTTGAACTATGGGAATGATTCTGTAGCCAGTGTTTCAGTCAGTGCTGCCAAGGGGATTGACATTGGATATGCGCAATCCGACGGTGCCTTTAAGCTGTTGCTCGATCAGCCGGATAACAAGGCACTGATCATCCGCAAGGACGGTAATTTTGTCAAGACCGATAAGGGAGAGCTGCTCGAATACTCCCCGACAGAGGGTGTTCCCTACGCGGGAGAGGTTATTGGCCCATGGCACCTGAAAATAGGAGATAATACTGCCGATTTTAATACGGCCTACAGCATGGCCGCTGCTGCCGACAAATCCGGCGTGGATGCTTATGTTGTCTATGAGAAGGGCTGGCAGATCTGGACAGGTTTTTATGTGGACAAAAGAACTGCCGAAGAGGCGGCTGGCAATGTAAAGACAACGCTGGGAATAGACAACGTGACAGTAACACCGGAAAGCTATTCCAGATTAATCATTTATGACTCAAGCTTTAATGTTTGTATGGTCTATGGAGGAACCGAAGGCTATTTGCAGGTATGGCCGAAACAACAGAACAATCCCTTCCTTTTTTCAGCAAACAGCAAACAGTACAGAGGTTATCTGGAAATTCGAAGATATTCAAACAGTGATCTGACGCTTATCAATATCCTGGATATTGAGCAATATCTTTATGGCGTTATCCCAGCTGAAATTGAAGCGGACGCTCCGCTTGAAGCCGTAAAGGCTCAGGCTGTCGCAGCGCGCACCTTTGCTTTGAAAAACCTTGGAAAAAACAACAAATGGGGCTTTGATCTAACCGATGCAAGTTCCGACCAGGTGTATAAAGGGTATGACGGGGAGAGGGCTTATTCAAACCAGGCGGTGGATGAAACGAAAGGGAAAAAGATGCTGTATAACGGAAAGCCGGCCAGCGTTTTCTATTTTGCTTCCAGTGGTGGAATGACAGCCAACGTCAAGGATGTATGGGGATCGGAAATCCCATACCTGGTCAGTGTCCCCGACCCTTATGAGTCAGAAATCGCATCCAGGGCTGTCTGGGAAAAGACCATGACGGCAGAGCAAATCAAAAAAACCCTTTTTATCAGCAATGTTGAAATTGGAGACATCCTTTCGGTTAGTGCCGAGGAATATACTTCCTCCGGCAGGGTGAATGAGCTGCGTATAACCGGGACAGAAGGCTCCATCACCTATTATGGCACCGATACCCGAACCCTGTTTGGCCTGAACAGCCAGAAATATACCGTTCAATCTGCCGGCAATGTGGTGGTGAAGGCTGCGGACGGCACAATGAAAACACTGGCGCTGGATGGACGATCAGTCGTTACTGCAAGTGGCCCGGTAATTCTTTCTTCGAAAAATACAACCCTTGCCATGGTGGGAAGCGGAAACCATGTCAGCAAGGTGAATGTGTCATCCGATACCTATGCCTTTAATGGAAGAGGCTGGGGCCACGGAGTGGGGATGAGCCAGGAGGGAGCGAAGGGGTTTGCCCGGCAGGGTTACACCTATGACCAGATCCTGAAGCATTATTTTACCGGAATCACAGTTGAGTGAAAAAGGTGTAAACTTGACGCATAAAGGAAAAAAGCGCGGAACGCGCGTTTTTTATGTCTGTTTGATAAACTTCTGTATCTCAGCCCTGCTGCTTTGAATCCATGACCAATCGGGCGGCATATAAAGCTCTATCCAGAATAGCCTTGCAGCTGTTGAATTTAGTATGATATCCCGATGTTTTCGTGGTATATTGCCTAATCACGATCACCTCGGCGTCATCGATTTCATATTTCAGGATGATACTTTTGGGGACGGGCACCATCTTTGAAATTCTCTCCAGGCCAAACCCTTTTTTAGCTGCAAGCACGCAATAAAAGTAAGGGTAATGGGTGCCCTGCACATCATTCATGTTGATTTGCGCCTGAATGCCGTAAAAGTCGGCGGGCATTCCGTCAAAAGAGATCGTAAACCGGCAGTCGGTGGGAACACTTTTTCCTGTCTTGTCCCTGGAGAGCATCAAGGCTGGTTTGAAATGTTCTCCGTCCCTGCGTATGGTCTGAAAAAACTCTTCCATGTTTTTAACAAGGTTTGTTTTCATGCACAAAAGCTCTTGCTGATTGATTTGACGCAGCCCGTTAAACCACAGCGGCAGTATAAGAATGACGGCGTCCACGAAGAAAATCCCTACAACAGGTTCATTCACATCCATCGTGCGCAGAAATATGAAAACGAACACAATAGCAATGCTGACTAAAACAAAAAACAGACAGCCAAGCCCATTGCTGATGTCAAGGCCATCCTTGTCCCATTTTTTCAGCTTCAGGTTGAAAGAATTCACCTCATTCAGCTTCTCCATATTCACCTGCGCCCAGTTGCTGTTTGCCCGATAGGCGTTCATATTAACCTTGCTTTTGTATCCGCGCACCAGCGTAAGTAAAA
>JAAYJG010000076.1 GCA_012523055.1 Ruminiclostridium sp.
CTTTGGGCAATGAAGCGTGATACCCGGGTGGAGATGTGGAACGGCAGTGATTTGGTGAGTGTGAACGGTACGGAACGAAAGCTGTTGGCCCCCTGCAGGGTGGTACATAACCGTACCCATGTGCCCGCACGGTTTATGACCGAGCTGTTTGGTGGGGAGATCAGGTTTGATGCACAGCGGAATATGGTCATCATGACGCTGGAAAACGCAAACCCGGACGATTTATATGAGAAAGCTGTGTTAGCCTATGAAAACGGAAAACGCGCTGAAGCTGTCGCATTATTTTTGAAGGTGCTGGAGGATAACCCCAACCATGCCGGCGCATCCTTGAAGCTGGCAAGGCATTATGCCTCAGAGGGGGATCACGGCAATGCCATCGTCTGGTATGAAAAATATCTTACACTTCAAACAAAGGATTACGATGTTTGGAATTCTCTTGGGTGGGCCTATGCGAACCTCAGCGAACTGTCCAAAGCAATGGACATCTTTAAAATGCTCACCCGTGAAAAACCGAATGCAGCCGCCTATTGGATAGCCCTTGGCGATGTATATGCCCATTATCAGATTCAGGATACGGCAAAGGCAAAACAATGCTATGAACAGGCCTTAGCCCATGCCAATTCGGAAAGTCAGAAGCAAAGCGTGCAAGCCAAGCTGGAGAAGATTTCCTGACAATATGAATTTTAAGGTACTGAATGAAAAACCGAAACGTTGGAACTGGTTTGCGGATGATCAAGCCTATAAGAACTGGCTTCCGTATGGTCATTTGAACCCTTTAAACTGGGTTTCCATAGTTTATTAAAGCGCTTCAGGGCAGTTTTTGTATCTTGTAATCTCACATTGAATATCACTAAATAATCCCTTACATCAACACAATCAATTGCACGCAACCGCTTCTGTTGTTATAATAGGGTTATTATTCAAGATGTATGATATAAAGAGGAGTGAAAGAATGGCGGGAACGATTACCGAAAAAATATTAGACAGACATATTCTCGAAGGGGAAAGAATACGAGGAGCAGAGGTCGCTTTGCATATCGACAACACGCTGACACAGGATGCTACCGGAACCATGGCGTATCTTCAATTTGAGGCTATTGGCATGGACAGGGTTCAAACTCAGTTCAGTGTCAGCTTTGTGGATCACAACACCCTTCAGACCGATTATAAGAACGCCGATGATCATCGCTTCCTGCAATCCATTGCGCAGCGCTATGGCATCTATTTTTCAAGGCCGGGAAATGGCATTTGCCATCAATTGTTCCTTGAACGGTTCGCACGCCCGGGCAATACGCTGATAGGCTCGGACAGTCATACGCCCACTGCAGGCGGCATCGGCTGCTTCGCCATGGGGGCAGGGGGCTTGGATGTGGCCTGTGCCATGGCCGGGGCTCCATTTCGGATCAAATATCCCCAAATCGTTGGGGTTCGTCTTATTGGTAAGCTGCAGCCATGGGTGTCAGCGAAGGATGTCATTCTTGAAGTGTTAAGGCGAATTGATGTAAAGGGCGGTGTGGGAAAGGTGCTGGAATATTGCGGTGAGGGTGTGAAAACCCTTAGCGTTACCGACCGCGCCACCATTACGAACATGGGCACCGAAACCGGCTGTACCACCAGCATTTTCCCCAGTGATGAAATAACAAAAGCCTTTATGGAAAGCCAGGGAAGGGCTGAACAATGGGTTGAACTGCTGCCTGATGCCGATGCGGTCTATGATGAAATCATCGAGATCGACCTTGACAGGCTTGAGCCGATGATTGCTCTGCCGCACAGCCCCGGAAATGTGAAAACCGTCCGGGAGGTCGGAAAAATTAAGGTAGATCAGGTATCCATCGGCTCCTGTACAAACTCCTCGCTTCGAGATTTAAAGATAGTGGCCAACGCATTAAAAGGCCGTACGGTACATGCCGGTCTGCATGCGACGATCAGCCCGGGCTCCAGGCAGGTGGTAGAGCACCTGGTCGAAAGCGGAGAATATCTTGAGCTTGTCCGGGCGGGGGTCAGAATCATGGAAAACGCCTGCGGGCCTTGCATCGGCATGGGCTGCGCACCGAGTTCAGGTGCGGTTTCGGTCAGAACCTTCAACCGAAATTTCAAGGGAAGAAGCGGAACTGCGGATGCAGATGTATATCTGGCCAGTCCCGAGGTTGCCGTAGCTACCGCCATCAATGGTTACCTGTTCGACCCGAGGGAACTTGGCGCATTTCCCGAAATACAAATGCCCGACCAGTACCTTGTGAATGACAATATGATCTTAAAGCCCCTGCCGCAGCAGGAAGCTTCAGCCGTTGAAATAATCCGGGGGCCCAATATTGCGCCGCTGCCAGTTTTCTCGCCTTTGGATGATACTCTTGCAGGAAAGGTCCTAATCAAGGTGGAAGACAATATTACAACAGATCATATTATGCCTGCGGGTGCGAAAATCCTGCCCCTGCGAAGTAACATACCTGAAATTTCAAAGTATGTTTTTGAGGCTGTAGACAGCCAATTTTACCACACGGCAAAGGAATGTTCCGGTGGGTTTATCGTTGGCGGGGAGAACTACGGTCAGGGCTCCAGCCGTGAGCACGCCGCACTGGCCCCGAAATATCTTGGTGTAAAGGCAGTTATTGTAAAGTCCTTTGCCCGTATTCATCTTGCAAACCTGATCAACTTCGGTATCGTGCCGCTAACCTTTGTCAACCCGGAAGATTACGATCGCATTGACAAGCTGGATGAGCTTGAAATTGAGATTGGAAACCTGAAAGGGAACTGCACCCTCCATAACAGAACGAAGGGTGTTACCATCGAATTAACCCATACCTTGTCTCCGCTGGACGCGGAGATCCTGAAAGCCGGAGGAAAGCTTCCATGGATCAAAAAGGTCATGGAGGAAAGGAAGCAATCATATGAATAAAATTAAGATGATAACCCCCCTGGTCGAGATGGACGGAGACGAGATGACCCGAATCATGTGGCAGTTCATCAAGGACGAGCTGCTGCTGCCGTTTGTAGATTTAAAAACCGAATACTACGACCTTGGCCTTGCCCACCGTGATGAAACCAATGACCAGGTCACCATTGACGCGGCAGAGGCCACTAAGAAATATGGTGTGGCAGTAAAATGCGCCACCATTACCCCCAACGCCGCAAGGGTGAAGGAATATAACCTGAAAGAAATGTGGAAAAGCCCCAACGGCACCATCCGTGCCATTTTGGACGGGACAGTGTTCCGAGCTCCCATTCTTGTGAAAGGAATTAAGCCCTCGGTCAGAACCTGGACAAAGCCGATTTGCATCGCGCGTCACGCTTATGGTGATATTTACAAGAACACGGAAATGTACATTGACAAACCCGGTAAGACTGAGTTGGTGTTTACCGGTGACGACGGAACCGAAACCAGAAGCCTGATCCATTCCTTCGATGGCCCTGGTGTGATCATGGGCATGCACAATGTGGATAAATCCATTGAAAGCTTTGCGCGAGCCTGCTTTAATTATGCGCTGGATCAAAAGATGGATTTATGGTTTGCCACGAAAGATACTATTTCGAAAACCTATGATCATCATTTCAAGGACGTGTTTCAGGAAATATTCAATGCTGAATATCAGTCAAGCTTTGAAAAGGCGGGAATTGAATACTTCTATACGCTCATCGATGATGCCGTAGCCCGTGTAATACGCTCTGAAGGCGGGTTTGTATGGGCTTGTAAGAATTATGACGGCGATGTGATGTCCGATATGGTTGCCACTGCTTTCGGCAGCCTGGCGATGATGACTTCGGTTCTGGTTTCTCCGGAAGGGTATTATGAATACGAAGCTGCTCATGGAACTGTGCAGCGTCATTATTATCGACATTTGGAGGGAAAACCCACCTCCTCCAATTCGATAGCGACCATCTTTGCATGGACGGGAGCCTTAAGAAAACGCGCTCAGCTGGATGGTTTGCAGGAACTGGTGGACTTTGCCGACAAACTGGAAGGGGCTTCGAAAAGAACCATCGAAGAAGGTGTTATGACGGGAGATCTCGTTGCGTTGTCCGAACTGGATCACAAGCGTTCTGTCAACACCCTGGAGCTTTTGCAGGAAATCCGCAAGCGCCTGGAACAAGAGCTGTAATCATTCTACGCCTAAGCTTTAGTCTTAATGCTTTCAGTATAGTTTGCGCCCAAGCACCCTAAATGCATTCGCATTACGGGTGCTTTTACGCATACTCTGCTCAATGCGAGCTGATGCTTGATAGCCGTTCATGAAAGCTACTGTATGAAAACCGAAAAACTCCGACGAAATCTTATAATAAGACAAAAAACTGCTTGACAAATGATGCCAATGGTATATAATAGAATTGTATAAGTGAATCAAGAAATCACACGACTTTCAGTCGATAATGGCAAACCTGCTGAAAAACAGGGGCGCAAAGCTACAGGGCCTAAAGCGGAAGCAATGGCAGCCTGGCCACCGAAGTGGGAGTTTTTTGTTTTCAAAAAAACGGGGAAAGGTGTTTGAAACCGAAAGTCGTTAGAATCGCATATTGAAGCTAAGCGATGAGTGATCTTTTCATCGATAAAGGCAAACCTGTCCAAAGACAGGGACGCAAAGCTATAGGGCCTAAAGCGGAAGCAATGGCAGCCTGGCCACCGAAGGGAGAGATTTTTCATGAAGAGAACAATCGCTATCGCTACGGTGGTCCTCCTGATTATTGTTTACAGCCTGAACGCATTTGCAGCAAACATTAGTCTGGATACAAGCAAAACAGGGGACGGCGTGATGGGAGTTACCATTCACGGCGAGGAGGGAAACCGTTACAAGGTGATGATCTCGAAGGGTTCTGAGGAATATACCTATGATTGCTTTGGAACCGAAAAGGAATATTTTCCGTTACAATTTGGAAGCGGAAGCTATAAGGTAAGTGTTCTGCAGCAAATCTCCGGGACAAGCTACAAAGTGGTGCAGAGCAAAAAAGTAAATGTGAGCTTAAACGTGGAAAATGCAGTATTTCTGCAATCCATACAGAATGTAAACTGGAACTTTGATATGGAAGCTATTCAAATGGCGGATGATCTGGCCGGTTCGTTCAGCACCGTGGAAGAGAAGGTCGAAACCATTTACGAATATGTAATACAGACAGTTGATTACGATTATGCAAAGATAAACAAGCTGGACAAGCAGTATGTACCAGATGTTGAAAGTACACATGTATCAGGGAAGGGAATTTGTTACGACTATTCAGCTTTGTTCGCAGCAATGCTGAGAAGCCAGGGCATTCCCACAAAGCTTGTGAAAGGATATTCGGACAATGTGGACGGATATCATGCCTGGAACGAAGTATACATCAACGAAGAATGGATTACCATAGATACCACCCTTGATGCGGTTCTTGGCAGCATCGGGGAAGAAACAAAAATGGAAAAGAACAAAAATGAGTATCAGGCATTAAAGTTTTACTAAATGATCGATGTCTCCTGGCTCAGCGGAGTCGGAGCCACAGTTTTTGATATTGGCATACCCCGGGCGGTAGTTATTCTTCTCCCTTCAATTCAGGGTTCAGAATAATTACCGCCCCCCACAAGTTATCTTATGCTGCCTGTCCTGTTCCTAACTACACGTTATATCAGGGCAGGTGGCTTTTTTATAACAACGGAAGCGATTGCTTGCAATCCAACACACTGTTATTGCAACAGCAGGTTTTGCTTTGGCAAAACCATCACACAGCAACAAGGTTCTTATCACGTAGTGATAAGGTCCTTATATCGAGGCGGGAGATATGCTCGCCGCCTGATTAAGGTAATCGGTAC